>VFZX01000032.1 GCA_016871015.1 Acidobacteriota bacterium
AGCCGCACCCGCCCTTGATAAGTGTCAAGCAAGAATCCAGGCTAAAGTGTCAAGGATGTGTCCGGTCGCGCACGTGCGCGCGTCTTCGATAGGGAGAGGGGACACTCTGCCATCTTACAACTAAAAAAGGGCCGCTTCAAAGCGGCCCTTTTTGGGTGTATTGCGTGAGCAATCCACCAGAGAAACTTATATGCTCGCCATGACCTTTGCAGGATGGCTTTCGCCCATTGTGGGATCTTGCAATTAGCCAGCGAGTTGCGAATTGGAACCCCACTCCCACGTGATCCCTTCCGCGTGAGCGCATTAAGCACATCACCAGAATCACCTCCATGACGCCGTGGATCGGCGCACGTTGTCAACCCTCCCTCCCTCAAAATTCCTCAGAACTCTAAAGGGGCCCGAGATTCGCCTTTTGTTCCAGTCGTATGTTGCACGCATGGACCGATTTCGTCACTGCCGTATCCCCTGACGGGAAGGTGCTGCTGTTCGGAGGGAATGACATCATGAAGCTCACGTTGGCTGGCGGCGGGGTGGAGCCGTGGCTGAAGACGGACTTCAGCGAATGGGGCGCGGTTTTTTCACCGGATGGACGGTGGGTCGCGTACGGATCGGACGAGTCCGGCCGTTTCGAGATTTGTGTTCAGGGCTATCCCGAGACGCGCGGCAAGTGGCTCGTTTCCGCTGTGGGCGGCGCATTTCCCGTGTTGCGGCGGGATGGGAAGAGCTGTACTGGGTCACTGGCGGTGGCGAGGTGGCCGCGGCCAACATGGAGTTGTTGACCGACAGCGTCCGGCCTGGCCGTCCTCAGGCGCTGTTCCGCATTGCCGGCTCCACTCCCTTTTTCCAAACGCTCGACGGACAGCGGTTCCTGGTCCTCGAACCCGAGTCCGGCACTCAGGCCCGTGCCCAACTGGTGATTGTCCAGAATTGGGCCGCCCTGTTGCGTGACGCCAAATAGAGCCGGTTGATAAACTGTTGGGACCGATGCCGTTGACTGCTGGTCAAAAGCTCGGACCCTATCAGGTCGTCGCCCCGCTCGGGGCCGGCGGGATGGGCGAAGTGTACAAGGCACGTGACACGCGGCTGGACCGCACGGTCGCGGTGAAGGTCCTGCCTGATCACATTGCCAAGAAGACCGACGCGCGGCAGAGGTTTGAGCGCGAGGCCCGCGCCGTCGCCTCGCTGAACCATCCGAATATTTGCACGCTGTTCGATATCGGCGATGGCTATATGGTCATGGAGTTCATTGAGGGGGAGACGCTGGCCGAGCGGATCAAGCGCGGTCCCGTTCCGATCGAGCAGTCCATCGCGCTCGGGATTCAGATTGCTGACGCGCTGGACCGCGCGCATCGCGCCGGAGTCACGCACCGGGACGTGAAGCCGCACAACATCATGCTCACGCGCGATGGCGTGAAGCTGCTTGATTTCGGACTCGCCAAGTCGAGTGCGCCGAAGCCGGGGCAGAGCGACGAGACGGTGACACAGTTGACGGGCGAGGGGACTGTGCTGGGCACGCCACAGTATATGGCGCCGGAACAGTTCGAGGGCAAGGAAGCGGACGCGAGGTCGGATATCTGGGCGTTCGGCGCGGTGTTGTATGAGATGGCGACCGGACAGCGAGCGTTCCAGGGCGGCAATTATTCGAGTCTGGTGGCGGCGATCCTGGGGTCGGAACCAGCGCCGATGCTGGTGAAGCCGTTCACGCCGGTGTGGCTGGAGCGGCTGGTGCGGCGGTGTCTGCGCAAGGATCCGGAAGAGCGGTACCACTGCATGCGGGACATCGTGCTGGACTTGAAGTCGCCGCCGGCGGCGGAGTCCGCGCCTGTCCGGTCCAGCCGCTGGCCGTGGGTGGTGGCGGCGGCACTGCTGATCGCCGGTGCCACGGGCTGGGGACTGTGGCTGCGCGCCCGGACGACTGATCCGCCGCTGCCTGTCGCAGCGAACATAGAGCCGCCCGAACAAACCACCCTGACGCCGGCAGGAAATGGGGGCGGTTCGGCGATTTCACCGGACGGGCGGACTCTCGCGTTTGTGGCCACCGACGCGAAGGGTGAGACTCTCTTGCATGTGCGGCCATTGGAGTCGCTGGCGGCCCGCGCTCTGCCGGGAACGCAGGCGGCAGGGCGTCCGTTCTGGTCGCCAGACAGCAAGTCGCTGGCCTTCTTCGCCGGTGGCAAGCTCAAGCGGATCGATCTGGCTGGAGGGACACCCGTGAACCTGGCCGATGCCGGGCCCGGACGTGGCGGAGACTGGAATGACAACGGAGTGATCCTATTCGGCACGAATCCCAGCGCCGGCGTCCAGCAGGTTCCAGCTAGCGGCGGACCCTCCGCACTGGTGACCAGGGTGAACAAGGAAGCCGGCGAACTGTTTCACTACCATCCCCAATTTCTTCCCGGCGGCCGGGACTTCCTGTACCTGGTGCGGCACAACGATCGGGGCAAAATGGGCATTGCGTTGGGATCCCTCGACGCCAAGGGTTCACCCGCGATCCTGGTCCAAACGGAATTTGGCGCGCGCTATGACGCCGCGCTGGGGCGGCTCCTCTATGTTCAGCAGGACGGGACGCTCATGGCGCGACGCCTGGAGTTGGATCCTCCGCGCCTGGTGGGTGATGCCAGGTTGGTTGCGCAACGAGTTCGCACTGCCCCATCTAACGGATTCGCGGACTTTTCCCTT
This sequence comes from Acidobacteriota bacterium, assembly GCA_016871015.1. GTDB lineage: Bacteria > Acidobacteriota > Terriglobia > Bryobacterales > Bryobacteraceae > SYLY01. The sequence goes on from VFZX01000032.1 coordinate 2,680, forward strand.
TCGCGGAATGGGACGCTTCTCTACGTCCAATGGCCACAAGGGGCAGGGGCAAGAAGGCGGTTCGCGTGGCGGGACCGTTCCGGCAAGCTCCTGGAGACGATCGGTGAACCGGTCCATGGCATAAGCTTCTTCAGCCTGTCGCCCGATGGGTCACGGGCCGCTTACGCGGCTGGACGGAGTTTTGACGAGGCCGACGTCTGGGTGATGGAACTGTCGCGCGGACTCAGCACACGGCTGACCTTTAACAAGGGGTTCTCTGCCCGCTGGGCGCCGGACGGACGGTCGGTTTATTACAACAACGCGACGGGGATTTACGGCAAGCCCGCCGACGGTTCCGGGGAGGAGGTCCGGCTCGGCAGCGGCGCATGGCTCGATTTCGTCAGTGCCGTATCCCCTGACGGGAAGGTGCTGCTGTTCGGAAACACTGACATCATGAAGCTCACGTTAGCTGACGGTGGGGTGGAGCCGTGGCTGAAGACGGACTTCATCGAATGGGCCGCGGTTTTTTCACCGGATGGACGGTGGGTCGCGTACCAATCGAACGAGTCCGGCGGTTCCGAGATTTACGTTCAGGGCTATCCCGAGAAGCGCGGCAAGCGGCTCGTTTCCGCGGCGGGCGGCGGGAATCCCGTGTGGCGGCGGGATGGGAAAGAACTGTACTGGATCACTGAACGTGGCGAGGTGGCCGCGGCCAGCATGGAGTTGTTGAAGGACAGCGTCCGGCCGGGCCGTCCTCAAGCGCTGTTCCGCATTGCTTCCCCTTTCCAAACGCTCGACGGACAGCGGTTCCTGGTCCTCGAACCCGAGTCCGGCACCCGGGCCCGGGACCAGTTGGTGATTATCCAGAATTGGGCCGCCCTGTTGCGTGACGCCAAATAGAACCGGTTGATAAACTGTTGGGACCGATGCCGTTGACTGCCGGTGAAAAGCTCGGACCCTATCAGGTCGTCTCCCCGCTTGGGGCCGGCGGGATGGGAGAAGTGTACAAAGCCCGTGACACGCGGCTGGACCGCACGGTCGCGGTCAAGGTGCTGCCTGATCACATCGCCAAGAAGACCGACGCGCGGCAGAGGTTTGAGCGCGAGGCCCGCGCTGTCGCCTCGTTGAACCATCCGAACATTTGCACGCTGTTCGATATCGGCGATGGCTACACTTGGCAATGGAACTTCGGGATCCAGCGCGAGGTGTTCCGCGGAGTGCTGCTCGAGACGGCCTATGCCGGCAACGGCGCGCACAAGCTGACCGGGCGCGACCTGCCCAACCAGGCGTTTCTCGATCCAGATGCGGCGGGGCCTACGACGGTCCTCAGCCGGCGTCCGAATCCGAATATCGGCGACGTCAGCTATGTGAGCTCGCTCGACAACTCGAACTACCACGGTTGAACGTCAAGTTGGACAAGCGCTTTGCGGGCGGAGTGTCGCTATTGGGCGCCTATACGTATTCGAAGGTGATGGGGATTGGCGGGGCGCTGTCCGGCGACCCGTCGCGGCAGCAGCATGCGCGCAACCGGCGGGCCGAGTATGCCGTTCTCGAGTTCAACCAGACGCAACGGCTACGGTGGCTTGGATCTACGAGCTTCCGTTCCTGAAGCGGAGCCTGGCGGGAGGCTGGTCACTGCAAGGGGCGTTCACCACCCACACCGGATTTCCGCTCACGCCCGCGCGTCGGTGTCGTCCAATGCCGGGCGGCAGGGTACCAACCGCGCCGACCGGACTTGCGATGGCAACCCTGCCCGCGCGGCACGGTCGATCAACCGGTGGTTTGTTGAATGTCCAGTTCCATACGGAGGCCAGGGAACCAGGAAACTTTGCTATGATTCGGGTGCCAGCAGAGCCACTCGAGTGCCATGTCTACTGGGGAGCGGATCCGTCAACTGGTTCAGGAGGGCCGCTACGTGATCACCAGACATGCCCACCAACGGATGGCTGTTCGAGGGATTACGCTCCAAGATGTGAAGGCGGTCGCCGGCTACGGAGAGACGACCCGAAGCTCCTGTTTATGAATCTGGTCGAGGGTGAGCCTGTCGACGTATCATGCGCGTTTGATGGCGTTGTTGCCCACATCATCACCGTCCACAGATTCGATCCCGCGCGTTGGACTGATCCGAGGACAAGAAGAAAGGAGAACTAGATGAAACCTCACCACTGTTCGATCTGCGGCGGAGGCGTGACACTGGAAACGATTCCTCATCAACAACCGTGGGGTAAAGAACTGTTCGAGTTCGAGGATGTTCCGGCGTGGGTCTGCACTCAATGCGGCGAGGCGTTCTTCGAGGCGCACGTAGCCGAGGCGATCGACCGGATCATCCAGGACCAGCCTCAGCCGGTCAAGTACCGCCAAATTCCCGTGTTCTCACTCCCAACGATCACGGGACGGTAGCTATACTACCGCCGGAGGGGAACGCTTCGGGTCCCCGCCTTGTACTTCTCCAACAGCGCATGCATCTCCCGGACCTTGTCCGGAAACTGCGCATACAGATTCTTCACCTCGATCAGATCTTCCTTCAGGTGGAACAGCTCGCCCGGCTGATCGTGCTTCTTCACGCCATTCCGGTCCTTCCACCACTGCGGCTCGGCCGCCCCGTGCGCGCCAGTGGACTCGATCAGGACCCAGTCGCCCTGGCGCAGCCCGTACTCATCGTTCATGCTGTGGTGGACCGTGGCCTCGCGAATCGCCTTGGACCGCTTCTTGCCGAACCACGCCGCGCCGATGTCGTAGCTGTCCTCGGCCGCATCGTTGGGCAGCTTGTATCCCGTGACCGATGCCACCGTTGCCATCACGTCGGTATGGCACACGACCTCGCTTTCGACGCGGCCCGCCGCCGCGCGGCCCGGCGCCCAGACGATGTAGGGCACGCGATGGCCGCCCTCCCACAGCATCCGCTTGGCGCCCCGCAGTGGACCTTGGCTCGCGTGGCCGTGTTCCTGCAAGACGGGATAAGTGAGATTCTCCGGACCGTTGTCGCTGGTGAACACGACGATCGTGTTGTCCGCGTTGCCCGACGCCCGGATGGCGTCCATCACCTTGCCCACGGACCAATCGGTCTGGTAGACGAAATCGCCGTACTTGCCGGCTTTGCTCTTCCCGATGAACTCATCGTCAGGCGCGATCGGCGTGTGCGGCGAACTCATGGGGAAGTAGAGGAAGTACGGCTCGCCGCGCTTGCTCCGGTCCTCGATATAGCGCACCGCGCGGCGGGTCAGCTCCGGCAGGACGCCCTCCAGCCGCCACCCCGGTTCCATCATTCCAGGCCAGCCGAACATGGAGTCGGGCTTTGGCCCCGTCGGCTTGCCCAGCAGCCGGTCGTTCTCGATAAACGTGTACGGCGGGAAATTGGGAAGGTCCACGCCGAAGTAATAATCGAACCCGCGCGTGACCGGACCCTCGGCCACGGGCTTGTCGAACCGCACCTTCTTGGCGAACTCGTCACGGATCTCACGCTGCGGATCGCCGATCGCCACGCGCGCGTTGACCTTCGATCCGTCCGTGGTCGCCCAGTCCCAGCCGAGATGCCATTTTCCGACGCAAGCCGTGTGGTAGCCGAGCTTTTTCAACATGCCGGGCAGCGTCAGCCGGTTCCTGTCGATGAGCGGCTTGTCCCAAGGCCACAGGACGCGGCTCTTCAACTCCGTGCGCCAGGGATAGCGGCCCGTCAGCAGTCCGTAGCGTGTCGGCGAGCAGACACCGCACGGGGTGTGGGCGTCGGTGAAGCGCGTGCCCTCCGCGGCGAGACGGTCGAGATTCGGCGTGGGGATCCTCGACTGTGGATTGTAGGCGCCAACATCGCCATAGCCGAGATCATCGGCAAGGATCACCACGATGTTGGGGCGGTTCCGCGCGGTTGCGGGCAGTGCCACGGACGCGGCGGCCATCGACTGGAGAAGGGTTCGGCGGGAAAGCTGCATCAGTAGCCAAGGATACTACGCGGGGGCGCGTCCCGAGGTTGGGCGGCCGAACCCCTGGACAGGCGGGGGATGTTAGATTGTCTTCATGCCGGAGCTGCCCGACGTCACCGTCTATGTCGAAGCCGTTCGCGAGCGAACCCGTGGACATCCAATCGAGAAAGTCCGCCTCGGCAGCGTGTTCCTGCTGCGTACCGCCGAGCCTCCGGTTACCGCGGTGGAGGGCCGCGTGGTCACCGAAGTCCGCCGCATCGGGAAGCGTGTCGCGATCGGAGTGGAGGGCGGGTGCTGGCTTGTACTGCACCTGATGATCGCGGGCCGCCTTCATTGGTCCGCTCTAGCCCGCACTGGTAAGCGTCCCAAGACAGATGGCCGCCGGATCCTGGCATCGGTTGATTTCCCGCACGGCAGCCTGTACCTCACCGAGGCCGGAACGCAGAAACGCGCGTCCCTGCACATGGCGTCGGGTGAGGACGGCCTGGCGGCGCTCGATCCGGGCGGAATCGACGTGCTCACCTGCGGCCTCGCGGAGTTCTCCGCCATGCTCACCCGTGAAAACCATACGCTCAAGCGCGCGCTCACCGATCCACACAACTTCAGTGGAATCGGCAACGCCTACTCGGACGAGATCCTGCACCGTGCCTGCCTCTCCCCGATCCTCCAAACCCACCGCATGACCAGCGAAGAGACCGGACGCCTGTTCGACGCCACCCGCGAGACACTGATCGATTGGGTGGACCGGCTGCGCAAGGAAGCCAATGGCGGATTCCCGGAGGGCGTTACGGCGTTCCGGGAGGGCATGGCGGTCCACGGCCGTTTCGGGCAGCCTTGTCCGCGTTGCGGCGCCAAGGTCCAGCGGATCCGCTACGCCGCCAACGAAACCAACTACTGCGCCCGTTGCCAGACCGGCGGGCGGGTGCTCGCCGACCGCGCGCTGAGCCGCCTTCTGGGGAAGGACTGGCCGCGCACGCTAGACTGAAGGATTGCCTCCGAACCGCAAGGCGCTCACGTTCCTGCTCCTCACTGTATTCCTCGACTTGTTGGGCGCGGGGATTTTGCTGCCGGTGATCCCCTATCTCGTCAAGCCCTACCGCGCCGACGCCACCACCGTCGGATTGCTGACACTGGCCTTCTCCGCCGCGCAGTTCCTTGCCACTCCGGTGCTCGGCGCACTCTCTGACCGCCATGGACGCCGGCCCATCCTGCTGATCAGCGTGTTCGGGTCCGGACTTGGCTATGTGCTGTTCGGCATCGGTGGATCGCTCGCCGTGCTGTACTGCTCGCGCCTGCTCGACGGCGTCACCGGGGGCAACATCTCCACGGCGCAAGCCTATATCGCCGACGTCACGCCGCCCGAGGACCGCGCCAAGACCTTTGGCCTCATCGGCGCCGCATTCGGACTCGGCTTCATCATCGGACCCGTGGCCGGAGGGTTCCTCACGCATATCAGTCTCCAGGCGCCCGCCTATGCCGCGGCTCTGCTCGCCTTCTCCACTACCGTGCTGGGATACTTCGGCCTGCCCGAGTCGCTGCCTCCCGATCGCAGGCGCGCGACGCCGCTCACCATCGCGGACCTCAATCCCATCCGGACGCTGATCCAGAACTTCAACCGTCCCGCGCTGCGCCTGCTGTTCCTCGCGGCGTTCACCTTCAATTTCGCCAACAGCGGATTCCAGTCGAACTTTCCCGTGTTCACCTCGGCGCGCTTCGGGCTCTCGCCCGACCAGAACGGACTGATCCTCGCTGGGGTGGGCGTTGCCGCCGCGATCACCCAAGGACTGCTTGTCCGCCGCATCAACCCGATCTTCGGCGAGCGGAAGCTGGCACTCGCCGGATTCCTCACCGGCGCGGCCACACTGGTTTGGACCGCGTTTGCCCGGTCCACCTGGGAGGTTACGGTCGCGATGGGACTCTGCGCGTTCGGGGTGTCGCTCGCCTCCCCGGCCCTGCTTGGACTCATTTCCCAAGCCGTCAGCGGATACGAACAAGGCGTCGTGCTGGGCGCGATGACGTCGATGGCGAGCCTCGCCCGCATCGGCGGACCGTACTGGGCGGGCGTCACCTTCGACCACATCGGGCCGGGTGCGCCCTACTGGACCGCGGCGCTGTGGCTGCTCGCCGGATTCGCGTTTATCTGGATGCGGTCCGGGCAGCCAGCCACCGGCCGGTCTCCAGCAGCAGCGACTCCTCATCCGCGCTGAACACCCGCTCACGCCGGTTGGCGATCCCGAGTACGCCGGCGACGCGATCGCCTTCGAGCATCGGCAGCGCGATGGCGCCCTCGAGTCCCGTGGCCCGCGCGCCGGGACGCACGTCGCCGCTGGAATCCGTCTGAATGTTGCATGCCGTGACGGATTGCTTCCGCTCGGCCGCAAGTCCGGCCATGCCCTTGCCCACCGGAACCACGCGAATGATTTCGATGACGGGCGGCGGAATCCCGGCGCTCGCCGTCCGCAGGTGCAGCATCCCATCGCCACCCATCAGGTGAACGGTCCCACTGTCGGCTCCAAAATGGGCGATCACCGCGGCCAGCGCCTCAGCCCACGGATCACTCCGCGCAAAGCAGCCAGCCAGTTGCTGTTCAAGTGCCGGATCCATCATGCAAGCAGCTCCTTGATCACGTTCCCGGCGACATCGGTCAATCGCATGTCGCGGCCCGAATACCGGAAGGTGAGGCGCGTGTGGTCGAGCCCCAGCAGGTGCAGCATCGTCGCATGCAGGTCATGCATGTGGACCTTGTTCTCCACCGCGAAATACCCGAATTCGTCCGTCGCACCATGAATCATGCCGGGCTTCACGCCGCCCCCCGCCATCCACATCGTGAACCCGAACGGATTGTGGTCGCGCCCCACCTGCTTCACGTAGCCGCCGTCGGGAAACTGCGCGCATGGCGTGCGGCCGAACTCGCCGCCCCAGACGACGAGTGTTTCATTCAGCAGTCCGCGCGACTTGAGATCCTTGAGGAGCCCGGCAACGGGCCTGTCGGTCGCCCGCGCGTTGACGCGGTGTCCGTGCTCGATGTTGCCGTGCTGGTCCCAGCGGTCGATCCCCTGGCGCGCTGGTGTCAACAGCTCGACAAATCGCACGCCCCGCTCCACCAGCCTGCGCGCCAGCAGGCACTCGCGGCCGAACTCCGCCGTGTCCGGTTCATCCAGGCCGTACAGCCGTCTCGTCGCGACGGATTCGCGCGAAATATCCAGCAGGTCGGGCACGGCGCGTTGCATCCGGAACGCCATCTCGTAGTTCTCAATCGCCGCCTCCACCTCATTCACCTTGCCGAAACGCTCCAACACTCCCTTGTTGAGCTTACCGAGGAGATCGAGCTTGCTCTTCTGTACCGCGGGATCACGGTCCGCCGGTTGGAGGTCAGCCACCGGATGTTCGCCGTTGCGGAACAACGTGCCCTGGTGCGTTGCTGGAAGGAATCCGCTCGCGAAGCAGTCCATGCCGCCGGGCGGAATCAGTCCGCTCTCGAGGACAATGAATGCCGGCAGATTCGCGCTCTCGCTGCCCAATCCGTACGACAGCCACGCGCCCATGCTCGGCCGCCCCTGGAATCCGGATCCCGAGTGGATGAAGTAGTTCGCCGCCGTGTGCTCGGAATGATCGGCCACCATGGACCGGATGATCGCCAGCTCATCCACGCATCCGGCCACGTGCGGGAACAGATCGCTCACAGGCGCGCCGCTCTGCCCGTGCCGCCGGAACTCGAACGGCGATCCCAGGATCTTGTCGCTGATGTTGAACACGGTCGCGGGCGGCCGGAACGGCAGCGGCATCCCGTGGTCCTGCTTCAATCGCGGCTTGGGATCAAACGTGTCCATCTGCGACGGGCCGCCATCCATGAACAGGAAGATCACCGACTTGGCCTTCGGCTCGAAATGTGGCTTGCGCGCCGCCGCCAGAGCCTCCCGCGACATCAGGTGCAGCGCCGCCAATCCGCCGAATCCGTTGGCGCACCGGGCCAGCATGTCGCGGCGCGTCTGAAATCTATTGGACATAGACAAACTCCGCCGAGTTGAACAGCACATGGCACAGGTCCGCCCAGGGACGCTGCCGCACGAAGGCCAGTGTCTCGTTGAGTTCCCACTGCTCCGGAGTCCTGCCGAACGCCTCCTGATACATTGCGCGAATCCGCCGTGCCGCGTCCGGCTCGCCTTCGGTCCGCCGTGCCCACGCCGTTGCCGCGTCGACGACCAGCTCGTTGTTCATCATCATCAGCGCTTGCGACGGCACGGTCGACACTCCGCGCGCCCCAATCGAGGACACCGGCAGCGGATAGTCGAACGCAAGAAACATCGGCGTAATGAAGTTGCGCCGGACCTGAATGTAGATGCTCCTCCGCCCGGCTCCATCCAGTGGACCGGACTTCGGCTTGCCCCGCCCGTCCTGATACCGCGAGATGTGGGGTGTCACGCCTGGACCAAACTGCGTCCGGTCGAGCTTGCCCGACACCGCCAGCAGACTGTCACGGATCGTCTCCGCTTCGAGCCTCCGCACCGGCATGTGATGCAGCAGATCATTGCGAGGATCGAGCTTCGCCGCCTCCGGCGCCACGCGGCCCGACATCCGGTAGGCGCTCGACAACACGATCATGCGGTGCATTTCTTTGATGCTCCACCCGCTCTCCACGAACGCCCGCGCCAGGTAGTCCAGCAGCTCCGGGTGCGACGGACGCTCGCCCATCCGTCCGAAGTTGTCCGCGCTGCGAACGATTCCGTGGCCGAAGTGATGCTTCCAGATCCGGTTCACCATCACTCGCGCCGTTAGCGGATTCGACGGACTGGCAATCCGCTCCGCGAGCTCCAACCGGCCGATTCCACGAACCGGCGTCTGCTGCTCGCCCGCGATCACCGCCAGGAATCCGCGCGCTACCGGCTCGCCGAGATTCTTGTGGCTGCCGCGGATATGGAGCCGCACGTCGGCTGGATCCAGATCTGTGGCGATCATTCCGAACGCCGACGGTGGCGCCTGCACGGCGCCCGACAACTGGACCGGCTCACCGGGATCTCCCGCCGGCGGCTCGCTGCTATCGGAAATCACGATCCGTTCCACTTGCAGGAACCCGGATGTGCTGCGATCGACGATCTCGAAATAGCACAGCCGCCCGATCTCCTTGGTCGCCCGCAGCGTCTTCCACTCGAACTCAGGCTTGCCGGATGGAAACGCGTGGAGGCTCTTATGCCCATCCGCAATCAGCGTCACGCGTAACGCGGCGTCCTCCTTCGCGTTCCCGTCGTGTGCGCTGCCCCGCATCCGGATATGCACCCACAGGCTCGGCATGCGGAACTTGCTTGACGTGAGCGAGCCGGCCAGCGGCGCCCCCGCGCTGACGGGCGCCTGGTATGCGGCGCCACTCGCGGTCCAGCGGACATCGCCCGCGCCTTCGATCACCGGCAACGGAGCTGGCGCTCCAGGCGCACTCCGCGCGACCTCGCGGGCCCGCGCGGGCGAATCGATCACTGCCTCGCGGACATCGGTGGAATGCAGAATCCCGGCCAGCGCATAGTAGTCGGCGGTGCGGATCGGGTCGAACTTGTGGTCGTGGCAGCGCGCGCACGATACTGTGAGTCCTTGAAACGCCTTGCTGATCACGTCGATTTGGTTGTCGACTTCGTCCGCGCGCGACTTCACCGAATCGGTTGCGCTGTTGAGCACCTCGCCGAACCAGTAGAACGAAGTCCCGAGCGGCGACTCGAGGAACGCGCCGTCCGCGGTCAACCGCGGATTCGGTAGCAAATCGCCAGCCAGATGCTCGCGCACGAACTGGTCATACGGCAAGTCCTGGTTGAACGCGCGGATCACGTAGTCGCGATAGCGCCACGCGTCGAGCTTCGTGTTGTCGAATTCGTGCCCGTTGGTTTCGGCGAACCGCACCAGGTCGAGCCAATGGCGTCCCCAGCGTTCGCCGTAATGCGGGGATGCGAGCAGCCGTTCGACCACCGCCTTCTCCGCTTCGGCGCTCGAGTCCGCCAAATACGCGGTGACCTCGGCGGGCGTGGGCGGCAGCCCAATCAGATCGAATGTGACGCGCCGGACCCAGACCCGCTTGTCCGCGGGCGGCGCGGGCCGCAGTCCTCTCGATTCGAGCCCAGCCAGGATGAAGCGGTCCACTGGCGACGACGGCCACCCGCTATCCCGGACCGTGGGAAGCGCAGCCTTGCCCACCGGCTGGAACGCCCAGAACTTGCGCCCCTCGGCGAGATCGATGCCAGAAACCTTCGACGCCGGAGCGCCCGCTTCCCGCGGATCTGGCGCGCCCATCTCGATCCACCGCCGGAACGCCGCGATCTCTTCGTCCGCCAGCTTGCCTGTGGGCGGCATCTTGAGATCCAGATCCCGGTAGCCGATCGCCTTGAGCAGCAAGCTCTTCTCCGGCGCACCAGGCGTTACCGCCGGACCCGTGTCGCCGCCCTTGCGCAAACCTGCGGCGCTGTCCAGCCGGAGTCCACCCATCGGTGCTTTGAGCTTGCTGTTGTGGCACGGCTGGCACTTTTCCACCAGCACCGGCCGGATCGATTTCTCGAAGAACTCGGCCGCGGTGTCAGCCCACGCAACGCCCGCGGCTAGGATCGCAATCCATCGCATCGAGTACCATGATATCCGCTCAGACCGTGATCACGATGTGGTCCGGACACTCCAGCCGGACCCTCTCATACACCCGCTCGATCAATCCCATCCCGTGCAGCGCCAGGAACGGCAGGATCGTGTACAGCCGCTCCTGCAAGTGCTTCTCCGGGAAAATCAGCGAGTACAGATAAGCCGCCTCGGCCGCCGCCCTCTCATCCTTGCGAAGCGCGGCCCGCTCGGTCTTGAGCCGGACCTTCGATAATTGGTACCGCATCTTCGCCAGACTCTTTTGCGCGGACTCCGCCAATGTGGTATCGAATCCCCGCAGCACTCCACTCAACGAATCCAGTGCCTCGCCTACCGCGGCACCCGTATCATCAAGCGACCGCCGGACCGCTGGCGGCGCCAGTTTCTCCGCCACCCGCTGCCGCAGCGGCTCGATCCCGTCGTAGAAATGGGGCAGCGCCAGCGCGTAACGCTCCATCAGCTTGGCCGCGCGCGCGTCGAGGATCGTGAATCCGGCCCGCGGCGCCACCACTGGGCCCCGCCGTCCCAGCCCCTCATACAGCACCTGCGTCTGTGCCAGGTACGCGATCTCGGCTGGACCTCCAATCTGCGCCACCGATGGCAGGATATAGTCCTGGACCACCGGCCGCAACAAAGCGTTCGGTGAGATCGACGCTGCGCGCGACCGCATTTCGCCGCGCGAAAACCGTGCGCCCGGCTGGACCCAGCCTTCTCCGTCGTAGCGAAGCGTAGTCCGCATTCCATGCTCGAGCAGGAAGAACAGGGACGTCTTCGCCTCAAAATGGACCTGCGCGTGATACCCCGCTGATTCAAGTTCGCGGTTCCGCTCGATCAGGCGCGCCGACAGCCGTGCCGATTCCTCGATCGCCTGCTCGATCAACGGCGCCGCGATTTCCCGGACGCCCGGACACATCGGGTCGACGAACAGTAGTCCCGAGTCCGGCAACAGGCGCCGCAGCAGCGCCATGAACGCCGCCGACATCGTCGCACCTGGCTTGTAGGTCTCCTCCACCAGCGCTGCGATCTCAGCGCCAAAGGGAAGCTCACCGATCAGCGCGCGCAACTCCGCAACGGGATACGTGGACGGCGCCACATCACCCACCGGAACCGGATCCAGGGTCCCCGAATCCACCTGCTGCGCTCCCACATGGATCCCGGGCCCGAATCCCCACGCCTGGCGCACTTCGGCGAAGTCGTGATCCTCGGAGGCCAGCCAGAAGATCGTGACCGCCGGAATTCCGCGTGCGTTGAGAGTCTCGGTGAGCCTCGCCGCGGTCAGCGCCTTATAAATCGTGTAGCAAGGACCCGAAAACAGGCCCACCTGCTGCCCCGTGACCACGGCCACGGTCCCAGGTTTCTCAAACAGCGCCAACTCCTGGCTCTCACCGTTCAGCTTCCGTAGAATCGCCGCCATTGCGGCCCGCCGGTCGTCGGGATAATCGAGGCGCGCGACCGCCGCGTCGTAGCTCTCCGGCACCATCGGCGAGCCCTCGGAGAAAGGCGCTACCCGGTCATGCGCGTACACGAAATCAGCGAACAGTTTGGAGGTGTTCGGCAAATCCGTGTGGCGCACGCAAAATGACATGATGAGCGATCCTTCAGGTTAGCAGATGCGACAATAGCGGCTTATGGATGAACAATCCTTTCAGCGCAACGCTGCTGCCGCCATGCACCGCCTTTATAAGATGCTCGCAGCCGCCTCCGAGGATCATGACTTTGACGTGGACTTCAACAATGGAGCCCTGACCATCGAGTTCGAGGATCCGCCCGCGCGATTCGTCGTGAGCCCGAATTCACCGGTCCGGCAAATCTGGGTGTCGGCGAACGTGAAGAGCTTCAAGCTCGACTGGGACGCGGCCCGGGACGAGTTCGTCCTGGGAGATGAGACGCTGCCAAACCTGATCACGAGACAGATCTCAGTCCATACCGGCAGCCAGGTATTCTAGAATTCGTACCGCAGCCCGAACTGCATCTGCCGCGCCGCCGCTGCCCCGGTGATCCGCCCGAAGTTCCGGTTGTCCACGGTCATGTTCGGCGTGTTGAAGTTGGCGTGGTTGAGCGTATTGAACAGCTCCCACCGGAACTGCACCGAGTGGTTCTCGACGATCGCGAACCGCTTCTGCAGCGAGATATCGATCACCTGCCGGCCTGGGGTGTCCACTGTGCCCCGTCCGGCGTTGCCAAACGTGAACTGATCCGGCAGCCGGAACGCGTCGATGTTGAAGAACCGCTCCGGCGTCCGCGTGCCGGTGGACCACGACTGTCCCGGGACCACGTCGGCGCGCATCCGTCCTGCCCGGTCGCAATTGCAGCGGTCCTGGGCGACCACCGCGCTTTGAGACAGTCCGGTCCGGAACGTGCCAATCCCCGCGAGCTGCCATCCCCCGATCCAGCGGTTCGACTTCATCCACGGGAACTCCAGGATGTAGCCCAGGCTGAACAACTGCCGCGCGTCCTGAGCCGACCGGCCGCGCTCGGCCTTCAGGTTGTCGCTGTCCTGCGCATTGTCAAAGCTGTTGCCTCCCCCGCCGAATGAAGCCGATCCGGTGTCCAGCGACTTGCTGAACGTGTACGCAGCCAGGAACGAGTGGCTGCGCGAGAAGCGCTTGTCGGCCTTGAACTGCAGCCCGTGGTAAATCGACGGCATGCGCGCCTCGCGGACGAAAAACGTCGCGAACCCTTGGAACGGACGGCGTGGCTGGATCGCACCGGGACCCGGTCGCGGGCTGTTGATGACGTCGCTGCGCGGCAGCTTGGTGCCTTTCGTGCCGACGTAGCCAAGCTCGAGCACGAGGTCGGAGGCCACCTGGCGCTGGACCGTGAAGTCCCACTGCTGAACATAGGGATCGCGCCGCCCGTACTCAAGCGCGCGCACCGACACGATACCTGAGGGCGAGCGCCTGTCCAACTGGAATGCGTTCTCGAACGTCAACACCGGCGAGGGAAACACGGCGGTGAACACGTCGTTCACGATGCGCGGCGGATTCTGTGCCTGGAACGTGAACATCTGCCCAAGCGACAACGCATAGAACACTCCATATCCGCCACGGATCACGGACTTGCCGCCGGCGCGCGGCCGCCACGCGAACCCGAAGCGCGGCGCCCAGTTGTTGTAGTCTCCCTTGTACATCGCGAACGGGTACTTGAAGCCTGTCACTGGACCGGTGTCGCCCGGCTGCACTACCGCCGCGCGGCCGGATCCATAGATCCAATCGACGCTGGCATTGCGCCCGTACTTGTCGGCCAACGGCGTGTTGAACTCGTAGCGCAGGCCCAGGTTGATGGTCAACGTGCGCGACACCTTCCAGTCGTCCTGGAAAAACGCTCCGAACAAGGTCGAGCGCATGTCGACGCGCGTCGATCCCACTTGCCGCTGGGAGCGCGACGCGAACCCCAGCAGGTAATCGGCGAACTCGTTGCCGGTCGAGGTGGCTTGCGCCGCGTTGCGTGTGAACCGGCCGTCGAACTCGAACGTGCCGCGCCCGTGACTGTTTTGCACGCCGTTCAACTCGCTCCGCTGCATCTGAACTCCGAAGCGGAACGCGTGCGCCTGCCGGATCAGCGACACCGTGTTGTTGACCTGCTTCACATTGTCCTTGCGGATCGTTGGGAACGGATTCGAAGGATCGGAAACCGCCGCATAGTTCGGAATGATGCTCACGTTCGGAAAGCCGAAGTCGATGGGATCGGTTGATACACCGCCGATTCCCAGCTTGCCCGCGATGTCGTCCTTGAAGGTACGCGCGGAGATCGTGTTCGCCCGGTCGCGGTTGAACCCCAGTCGAAGCTCGTTGATCAGATTCGCGGTCGCCAGCCACGTGTAGTTGAGCGTCGCCAGTTGCGCGCGGGGCTCGTTAAACGTGCCCAGCACTGGAAGCGATCCGGGTGAAAACGAAGTTGTGTTGTTGATGCCGTAGCGGCCGAACAGCATGTGCTTGGCGGAGATCTGATGGTCCACGCGAACGCCCCACGTATCTCCCGTCGAGCGGCTTCCGGCGGTGTTGATGAAGTTGATGGTGCCTTCGCGGAGATTCGGTTCCGGATAGAACTGATTGAGTCCCGCGGCGACCTTTGAGATTCGTTGGGATGGAATCCGGTTGCCTGGGAACTGCTGGACCGTGTTCGCGCCCGCGCTGTACGTCAACACGTCGAAGACCGGCCGCTCGCCCGCGAAGTCCCCGCCGCGAAGGGCAGGCGACGGGATGTTCGAACGCGCCTGTGCGGTCTGGCGTACCCGCAGCCCCTCGTAGTCGCCGAAGAAAAACGTCTTGTTGCGCCGGATGGGGCCGCCGAATGTGCCGCCGAACTGGTTCCGCTTGAACGCTGGCGGAGGTCCTGCGGGCTCAAAGAAGTTGCGCGCGTCGAACTTGCGGTTCCGCAGAAACTCAAACGCCGTGCCGTGGAAGGAGTTGGTGCCGCTCTTGGTCACCAGGTTGATCTGACCGTTCCCTGCGAATCCGAACTCGGCGGAAGGAATCGCGGTCTGGACCTTGAACTCCTGGATCGCGTCGAGGTTCGGCGAGATCACCACGGAGCCGTCAAATCGCGAATAGTTGTTGGTGCCGTCCATGACGTAGCCGTTGAAATCGCCGCGTCCGCCATTGATCGCCAAACCGTCGCCATTGGTCGCGCCGGTGGTGACGCCGGGAGTCAGGGTGGCGAGTTGAAGAAAGCCCCGGCCGTTGAGCGGAAGCGTCAGCGCCTTGGTGGTGTCGATCACGTCGCCGAGCGATGCGTTCTCAGTCTGAAGCAGTGGAGGAGCGGCCTGCACGGTCACCTCCTGCTGCACCGCGCCGAGCTCGAGCGCCACGTCAATGCGAACCTGCTGGTCCACCTGGAGCGAGATGGAAGTGATGCTCGCTTTCCGGAATCCCGTCTTTTCCACCGTAACGTTGTAGACGCCCACCGGCAGGAAGTTCGCCACGTAGCCGCCTTCGGTGCCGGAAGCGGCTTCACGCTGCTGGCCTGTCTGCTCGTTACGAACAATGACTCTGGCGCCGGGGACTGAGGCTCCACCGGAATCGGTAATCGTGCCCAGAATTGTTCCCGTGACATTTTGCGCCCTGAGATTCAGCGCCAACAAGAGAGTCAGAATCGCTGTCCGCATCGCGCACCCAGTATACTCCCGCCAAGTGCGAGTTGCTGGTCACTCACCCACGCCCATGGTCACGGTGTTGGACTGCCGTCCGCTCATCGTGATCCGTACCGGGATTTCCGCGCCCGCCGCGGCGGCTCATGCCTGCATCATTTCGATTCATGAACGACTCCGAATCTACCAATACCCGCGCCAACGGCCTTCCCAGTAAGCCCAAAGCCAGCCTGTGAGGCTATCGAAATCGACCAACTCGCCCTCAATCCTCCAATCCGGAGGGAGCGCGTGGCGATCGGACTGAGCCATGACAAAGCGGAATGTGTTGAGGTCGAGCCCTTCGACGACCTTCCGCGCCACTTCGGCCATGTTCTCCTTCGGGAACCATCGCTGGGCGTTGACGGCCGCGCGGGCAAAAATGGCGATTCGCCCCGTGCGGGTCGGCCCGCCTCCGAAACCCGGGTTCACGGGCGCCATCTCTCCGGTTTCCAGATTGTGGGTCCAGGCCGTGTACGCCGTGGCATCCGGCAAGACTCCGGTCCGGAGGGTCCGGAAGACGTTGAACATCATGCTGCGCCAAAGCTCGTGGTGGGCCGGATCCATCTCCATCATGAGGCTGGGCAGATAGAGCATGCGATGGGCTGTATACCCGCGTACGGTACCAGCGGGGACCGGCCACTTCTTGTCCAATCCGCATCGCTCGTACCAACCCTGGACTTCACGGAGGTATTTGGAGTCGCCGGTCGCCTCCCAGGCTAGCTGGAGCAGCGGGATGTGGATGAGGGCGTGGCTCCACTCCCGGTTGACCAACTGAAGTTCCGCTTCGCTCATGGGATGCCCGAAGTAGCCGTATTTGATGTAGTAGCGATGTTTGATCTGGTAGTCGGCCATATTCCGGAACATCTCATCCAGGACGGCCCGGTCCTTGGGCGGCGCAATGTTTCGATACGCCTCCAGTCCCACCACCAGGCACTGCACCTGATCGCCGGAACTCTGTTTGTTGAACTTGCCTCCGTAGGGCTTGATCACGAAGCCGGGTTCGTCCTGGGCTCCCAGATCGTAGATGTACTTCAGAGCGCCGAACGTCCGCCGGCACATCTTCAGAACCTCGGGATCGCCCGTCACGCGATACTGATACGAGAGTGCGCCCAGGTAGAAGGCCGTGTTGGAGGTGGTATTCTCCCAGGCGCGCCAAACGTGCATCGGGGGCAGCCCGAGTTCTTCCTCTGTTTTGCCCTTGAGGTGCCGGTGGCGATAGGCTCCCTTGTAGTCCTCGGCCGTGGGCAACTTGTAGTCGCTGGCCCGGACGAACATCGGAACCATGCCATGCGCCTGCAGCATCCTGGTTTCCAGCAGATTCTGGATGCGCAACGCCTTCTGCTCGAGTTGAACGCTGCTCATTGGCGCGCCGTGCGCGGATCCCGCCCCGGCTGTCGCCGCCAGTAGCGGGATCAGGCGCTTCCCCGCGCGCCCCGCGACAATCGTAGTCAAAGCATCTCTTCTTCTCATTGGACCGGAATGAAACCTATTCTTCTTCTTCCTGGGGCCTCTCAAAACGTGTACTTGAGCGCAAGCTGAATCACCCGGCCCGGTTGGGCACTGAGAATTCGCCCGAATGCCGGCGACGTGGCTTGGGCGTTCGGGTTGTTGAAGTTCGCGTGGTTGAGCGTGTTGAAGGTCTCTCCCCGAAACTCCACCAGGTGCCCTTCGAAGATGCGGAAGTTCTTGACCAATGCCAGGTCGATATTCGAGAGGGAAGGTCCATAAAGGACGTTCCGGCCGCTGTTGCCCCACGAACCGTCGGCTGGAATCGCGAATGCCGAGGTGTCGAAGAATCGGGACAACATCTCATTGCGGGGCCGGCCGCCCGGCAGGAATGGGTTCCGGCCCAAAGCGTCGGCGCGCTCGCCCCCGGTTCCGCTCAAGGAGGTCGCGCGCCCTGCCAGGACGGTGATGGGCAAGCCGCTGCGCAAGTTCAGGATGCCATTCAACTGCCAACCTCCGGCGATTCGCGCCAGCGCGCTCGTCGAGCTTCGCAGGAAGGGAAGGTCCCAGACAAAAGATCCCACGTAGACGTGTCTCACATCGAAGTCGGAGGTTCCGCGGTTGAGCCGCGGATTGAAAGGATTGGGTTGCCCGAGTGACGATCTGCCGCGGGAGATGAGATCGATGGACTTGGACCAGGTGTAGGAAGTGAGAACCGTGAAACCCTGCGAGTAGCGTTTGTTGAAAGTCACCTGCAAGGAGTGATAGTTGGACGTCCCACTCGATTCGGAACGGTCCAACCCGGCGAAGTTTGGAGCCAGGATGCGGCGTGCGTCGATGTTCGCCACGGTCGACGCCCCAGGCACGAAGATCGCGGGGTTGCTTTCGCGGCTGAGCCACAGTTTGGTTCCTTTGCTGCCGGCGTAAGCCAACCGCAACAGCGCGTTCCCCTTGACTTGCCGCTCCACGCTGAGCATCCATTGCTGGATGTAACCTATGCGGAAGTTCCAATCAAAGTAAGGCTGGACGCTAGGCCGGGTGAAAACGAAGTTGGGATTGTTCCGGGAAGCATCGTCGAACGGAAACGGGTTCGGGGTTCTGCTGGCGCCATAGGGATCCTGAAAACTGCCGGGAGCGTTGATGAGAACGCGCCGGTTGAAGGGCTCCGCCTGGCCCAGATTCTCGATCGATGCCGATCGGATATTGTCATAAAATAACCCGTATCCTCCACGGACGCTCGTGCGGCCGTTCCCCTGAACGTCCCAGGCAAAGCCGGCACGGGGCGCGAGATTATTCATATCGCTGCGGTACACGCCTTCCGGGACGCCGTCATCGCCGACAAAAACCAAGCCCACCGGTGCATTTGGAAAGCGGCTCGACTTCTGACCCAAACGGATGGTTCCCAGCCACCCGTTATCCACTCGGGCGGGGATCCGGGGCTCGTAGCGCAGGCCGATGTTGATTGTCAGCCTCGGCTTTAGTTTGAAGTCGTCTTGAAAAAAGAAGTCGTGCTCACCCGCCCGGCGCAGTTGCAGATTGGGGGCATTCTGGGTGAACGACAGCGGCAGCCCAAGCAGGAAATCCCCGAAGCCGACCCTGCTGAACTGAGCGCCGAAGCTGAAGGCACCGCCGGCGGAGGTGCCGTTGGCTGCGTCGATGATCATGCGACGGGATTCGAAACCAAACTTCATGAAGTGCCGCCCGCGGATGTAGTTGACCGTGTCGGCGAACTGGTACGTCTTCCGTTGTTCGTTGCTCGACCGGCGTGCATCCGCGAAAAAGTCCTGAGTGCCGAGACTCAACCAAGTCTTCCCGTTCACTTCGGGTGCGGCGATTTTCGCGCCCAGTTCGGCCCAGGATTTGCTTTCGAGGGGGAAGCCCACCTCGGCGACCCGGATGTATCCAAAACGGAAGTCGTTGATCAGCGAACCGCTGAACGTGTGAGCATCGGCGATCGCGAGACTTCGCGTGCGGAAATCGCCAGGATGATTCACGAAGGACGGCAAGCCGCCATCGGTGACCAACACGTTGTTGTTGTAGAAGAAGCGCCCGGTCAGGCGGTTCTTGCCGGTCAGTACGTGATCGATTTTGGCTACGTACTGATGGAGATCGTTCTGCCGTGGAAAGTTGTAGCGGAACGGTCCCCGCAACCCGTTCGGGCTCTTGGGCAAGAAGCGTTCGATGAAGCGCGAGGCGACGGGATCGATTCGCGTGGCGGGTATGCGGTCATCGGGAAAACGTTGTCCGGTGGACGGGTCGATCGGCCGTTGTACCGCTTGCGAAAAATCACCCTGCCTCTCGGCATCTGACGGCACCGAACTGATCGTGGTGACGGAGGCGAATCGCTGAATGGTGCCCTGATACGAACCGAAAAAGAAGGTCTTGTTCCGGATGACCGGTCCGCCCACCGCCGCGCCGAACTGATTCTGGCGCAGCACTTCTCTTCTTGCCGCAAAGAAGTTCCGCGCGTTCAGGTTGTTGTTCCGGAGGAACTCGAACAGTGCCCCATGGACCGTATTCGTACCCGACTTGGTGATCGCATTGATCGTTCCGCCCGCGCTCCGTCCGAACTCCGCGCTCAGCGAGAACTGGACGATGCTGAATTCCTCGAGCGCCTCTGGCGAGGGCATGACCGCCGGGGCGTTCGTCCAGGTGTCGACGGCGCTCCCGCCATCGAGCGTGTAGTTGTTCATTGTGCCCCGGGAGCCGTTGATGGAGACGCCGCGGTTCTCGGCGCCACCCGATCCGGCGTCGGACACCACTCCCGGCAACAACAACTGCAACTGGAGCGGGTTGCAGCCGCTGAGCGGCAACTGGCGCATTCTGGCCGAGTCCACGAGCAGACTATGGTTGGCACTGCGGGTTTCCACCAGAGTGGCGTCGCCGGTCACGGTTACGCTCTGTGTGAGGTCTCCGACTTCCAGCACCACGTCGATCCGGGCATTCTCGTCAGTGCTGAGGGAGATGCCCGCCCGCGTGTGCTGCTTAAAGCCGGGCGCTTCCACTTTGATCGAGTAACTCCCCACAGGCAGAAGCGCCACCAGGTATGATCCGGTTTCGCTCGGGACCGTTGTTCTGAGCTGCCCAGTTCGTTCGTTCCTGACGGCGACGCTGGCCTTTGCCACTGAGGCGCCGGTAGCGTCCTGAATCGTGCCCCAAACTGTCGCGGTCCCTTGGGCAAACAGCGGAACTGCGCAAGCCAAAAACGTTGGAATGATTCTGCGGCGGACCAAATTTGTCAAGTGCCTCATTTTGCCTCGCTTTCCGACGGTGTCCGGTGACCGCCGACGGCGGCTCCAGACGCCTGCCATCCGTCAGGTAAGGGAGTATGGAGTATATCGTGCAGTTTTTCTCCTGTCAACCAACTTGTACACCAACTTGTATAATCGAAGATGCGAGCAAACCTGGCTGCGCGGCCGCAGGACAGGATGCTGAACACCCGCCGCCCGGACGGCGCGGTCAATAGTCGATTCCAACCTTGCGGCGCGGTCTTTCGGGCTGCGTGGCGGTCCCATCTCAAGGCCATGGTGTGTCGGTCGACTTCTTCGCCTTGCCGACCATCCGGCTCCAGGTGCTGTACGTATTACTGGTTCTGGCTCACGAGCGGCGGCGAATTCTGCGTTTCGGTGTCACCGCCCACCTCACCTCCGCGTGGACCGCCCAGCAACTCCGTGAAGCCTCTCCGGGGGACACCGCGCCACGGTGTCTGCTGCGGGTAACTGTTCAGACCCTTATGATTGTTGGGCTTGAAGAGGGCGAAAGCTGGGCGCCGGTTGGAGTCGTGAAGCTGTACTTCTGAGCCGCGCGGCTACCAGTCCATCACCGAGCCGTCGTCCTCGTCGTACGGCTCGGGGTTGCGCCAGGAGAGTCAGAATCGCCGTCAGCATCGCGCACCCAGTGTACTCCCGCCAAGTGCGAGTTGCCGGTCACTCAACCACGCCCATGGTCACGGTGTTGGACTGCCGTCCGCTCATCGTGATCCGTACCGGGATCTCCGCGCCTGCCGCGGCGCCGGCGGGAACCCGCGTGTTCAACTGAGCGAGTCCCGGAAACCCGGGCGCCGGACCCGCGAACAGCACTTCGCCCGCCACCCCGCCGATGGTCACGGTTGCGCCGGCGCCGTACCCGGTTCCGTAGATCTCGATTGCCTCGCCTACCCTGGGTGCGCGCGACTGTTCGCCCGACGCGCGAGCCAGCAAACCCGTGCCCGCCACCAGGATCGCGCCTTGCCCTTCTCCGCGCTGCCCAAAGGCAAAGATGCCCGGAGCCGCCAGATCGATGTCCACCGGATATGGACTCTGATTCGGAACGCCCGCGTTCGTCACCACAACCTGCGTCCGGCCTGTGCCGGCTGTAGGTGGCATCAGGAAGTTGATCTGCCGCGGCGACACAAAGAACAACAGCGCCGGAATGTTGCCCACCGTCACCGTGACACTGTTCAATCTGGTCACGGGACCGCCGGGCGGCGCCGCCTGGCTGCCGTTCGAGAGGAACTCACCGAACAACGACGAGATCACATTCGGCGCGACCAAAGCGTCAAAGCTCGCCGCGTTCCGGATCGCCCCGTCCACGCGTGGCGCACTCGCGGGCAGCAGGAACACTTCATGCGCCATGGAGAAATCAGCGCCCGCGCGGGGACCGCCGGAGGCCGCGAAGATCCGTTCGTCGAGAGTCACTCCATAGAATCCATGGCGCGGCGTGGGCATCGGCGCAAGCTGCCGCCAGCGGTTGTCCACCGGATCGAACTCGTGATTCTCCTCGTAGGTTCCCTGCGGCCTTGGACTCGGACCTTCGCCGCCGAACACGATGATCCGGCCGCGAATGACGCCACTGCCCAGTCCGCCGCGGGCCACTGGAATCGGCGCACGCGCGCGCCAGGTGTTCGAGGCCGGATCGTACTCCTCGGTCGCGGCGATCTGCGTTCCTCCGTTGCGGCCTGCGATTGCAAAGACTCTGCCGTCCACGGCCTGCGCCGTCAGATGGTCGCGCGCGTTGGCCATCGGTGCAAGCAGCGACCATTCCCCCGCCGCGGTGTCGAAGACATCAAGGGTTGGCACGGTCCCTGTTGCGCCGACACCGCCGGCGATATAGATCCGTTGTCCGATGACCGCGACTCCCGAAGCACCACGCGGCCTCGGCATCCGCGCGACAGAGCTCCAGCGGTTCACTTCGGGATCGTACACGAACGTCTCGTCCAACAAGAAGGACGTGCCGAAGCGGAGCGCGCCCAACAGGTAGAGCTTGCCATTCACGGCGGCGACATTGCAATGATCCACCGATTCAACCGGGACTGGAGCGGCTTCGGTCCAGCGGTCGGAGCCCGGATCGTAGCGGAACATCCGGTTGGTCCCGCCGGCCGCGGTGATGCCACACAGGCAGTAGATCTGGCCCCCGATAGCGACGCCCGACACCTCAGTGGCCGCAATCGGATACGGAGCCCGTGTCTCCCACACACCCTGGCCAAGCATGGCGGCCGCGCAAGCAAGGAATGCAAAGAAGCGCACCAGGGTTACTTCACCCGCTCCAGCAATTCGAGGATCACGTCGGTGATTTTCACGGACGCGCCTTTCTCCACGTTGTTCGTACCGAGCCAGGTCTCGTATCCGCCCAGTTCGTGATGCCGGGGCGTGGGCAAATAGCCCCAATGGCCGTTAGCAAGCTCAATCGTGAAAACCGGCTTAACGGCCGACCGCTCCTTGATCGCGAGGCCAATCTCGGTGAAGACCTCGAACGGGATGGCGGCGATCGCGAACCCGCCGATCCGCATCGCCTGAAGCTTGATCAACGCCGTGGCGGGGCCTTCCTGGAGCCGTAGCGCGCGTTCGGCATAGGCCTTTGCGTTGCGCGGGAGCTTGGATTCATCCGCCTCCTTCAACGCGGCCTGCGCGAACGTGAGCTGCGCGGGCGTTGGCTTGCGGTAGGCAAGCTCCAACTCGCGCTCAGCCGATCGCAGCTCCGCGGTCCCCGTGTACTCCATCGTCCGTGACGCCTCCACCGCATGGCCCGCGATGCGAGTGGCCACCTCGCGAATCCTTTGCATGGGCTCGGCGCGCGGCCGCGGATGCACGAAGTCGATGTTGTTCACGTCGCCACTGGTTCCGTTGGACAGGATCGCGACGAAGGAGGGGTTGTCCTGAGCCAGGGCCTTGGACACCTGGTGCGCGAACTCTCCGAAATAGTCCGATGAAACCTGATTGGCCGGAATGCCGCCAACGTAGTGCAGCGAGTAGTTGCCGAGCAGGGCGAGCGGCTTGCCTGCTTCGTTCCGGATCGACACGATCGAGAAGCCAGGATCAGTAGGTCCGGCTGGGTGAATCAAGTCCCTGCTCCCGGCGGGCGGATTCATCCGGGCCTTGTCATGCGTTTCGCCAAACGGATTCGGCGGAATCGACCCGTCGGTCATGAACCACCGCCGGTTGAACAACTCCTCGGGAACATAGCGGACCGCGTAACCGATGCGTGCGGGCTCGAGTCTCGAATGCGCGGTGGCGATCGCGTTCGCGGTCTGATCGATGATGCGCTGGACGTACCGCCCTTCCAGCGAGTCGCGCTTGCTGGCGTCCGACGGCGGCGCCGAGTGCGTGTGAGTCGCCGCGATCAGCATGTGGCTCGTGGGGATCCCGGTGCGCTTGGAAGCAATCGCCTTGGCCTCGTCCATCACGTCGCGTTTGACGAGGCAGCTATCGATCACCGCGATGGCAACCCGGTTCGCGCCCTCTTCGAGCACGATCGCGCGCACATGCAGCGGATCGTGAGCGGACTGCGCTAGCGTCAAGCCGAAATTGCCGATCAAACGTACCGGCCACTCTTGAGGTGTGATGTCGGCGGCGTGTGCTCCGGCGCGCAATCGTGCGAGCACCGGCAAGGCGGTCAGCAAAAGGGGCAGAAAGAGTCTCATATGACTACCAGAACCATCATCGCGAAATAGAATACAGCGCAAGCGACTAGCGCCGCACGCCGTGCTAAGCCCGGACGCAGCTCCGGCGGGAGCAGAGTGGTATTGACGATCAGCAACTGGACCGCGGCGAGCGATAGAATCGGACCCGCGATCATACCCAGCGCCTTGAACAGCGTCATCGCGCTGCCCCAGTTCGCCGTGATCGCGCCCCACACGGTGAACGCGGCGAGCAGCGTGTAATAGATTCGCCGGACACTCTGCTGGTCCCACATCCGGCTGGTCCACAGGATGTCGGTCACAGTGCGGACCAGCGTGTCGGTGTTGCCCAAGTGCGTCGAGAAGAGGATCCAGAAGCCGTTCAGCAGTGCGAGAAACCAAAAGCCGCTCCAGAGCCGCTCCGTAAGGTACTGGGCTTGAAACGCGCCTGCGCCAAGTGCCGAGAGGTCGGTGCCGGGAGGAATGATGCCAGCCGCGAGATTCACGTTGAGGAACATGCCAATGAAGCATCCGAGCGCCCACAGCCAGAGTTGATCGGCCTGGACGTACTTGGTCCAAGTGCGCCAGCGCCGCAAGCTTTCGGGAGTGACCGCGAACACCGTGCCTGTGCGCGAGAGCGTTACCGTGCGTCCACCCAGCGCGCCGGGAATCGCGCCGCTGACGGATCCCATGCCGAAACCTTTGTCGCGCACCCAGCTCGAAATAACCAAATTTCCGATGCCGCCGGATCCGGCGGTTGCGGCGAGCGCCGCGAGCAGGACAACATCGCCGCCCTTGGGCAGGTATCCAAACTGGAAGAAGCCGGTGGCGGTGCGCCACCAAGTTGCCGCGTCGACGAAGAACACGTTGACCACGAGCAGAAACGCGAAGATGAACACGATCATCGCCCAGGACACCCGTTCGAGCGTCTTCTCGATAGTCCCGCCGGTTGCAAGGATCACCGCGCTGAGCAGCATGACGCCATAGGTGATCCATTGCATGGACCCGGCGTCCGGTGCTCCCGGCATTCGCCCCATGAACGCCGCGAACACAACCGACGCGCACGCGGCAGCAAGTGCCGGAAGTCCCAGTTGCGCGACGGTGAGCACCGCGTACAGTCCGCCCCACACGCGCGGACCCGGCCGGAGGCGCATGAATCCGGCGATGACCGGCTCGCCCGTGTACAGTGTGTACCGGATCGATTCCAGGTTGAAGATCACCTGAAGGACGATCGCCGCGGTGGCCACCCACATAATGGACGGGCCGTGCTGCACCAGGAGCGCTGGTCCCGCGAGCCACTCGCCGCCACCGATCGACGCCGCCAGCAGGATGGCGCCTGGACCGATCATGCGGAACGCGTTCCGCAAGTTGAACGGAGGAGGATCAGGCAGCTCGCCTTGCTTCCAATCCGGAAGCCGGTTCATTGCGCGCCTTCGCTCGCGCGGAGTTGCGGAATGAACGTGCCGCTACGCTTGCGGTCGATGACTTCACCCACGCGCAGGATGGACGCCAGATCCTCGCCCGCGCGGACCCTCTTGGCGATCGCTGCTTCCGCTTTAAGGATCGCCTGGGCGCCGGCGATCGCGTGGTCGAGCTTCGCCGCCGGGATCACGACTACGCCGTCATCGTCACCCACCACCCAGTCGCCCGGCTGCACCGGCAGGCCGCCGCAACTCACGCACACGGCCAGCTCGCCCAAGTACTCAGCGCCGCCGGCGTTCGGCACGGCAGACCGGGCGAACACGGGCAGCCGGCTGCGGCGGATCTCAGCCGCATCGCGGATCGCGCCGTCGACGACAACGCCGGCGAGTGCCTTGCGGTGGGCCGCCATGGTGGTCAAGCCGCCCCACAACGCAGTGTTCGTCTCACCGTGTCCGTCGATCACCAGCACCGATCCTGCTGGGCATTCCGACAGCGCTTTGCTCACCATCAGGATATCCGCGGTGTGGACCCGCACCGTGTACGCTGGTCCCGCCATCCGCGAGTTCGCCGACCAGCAGCGGATGCCGTGATCCATGGCGCCTGTTTTGCCCAAGGCATCTGACAGTGCCGAGGTCTCGAGTTTGCGCAGGATCCGCCCGGTTTGCATCCCCGCTATTGTCTCAAATGAACGTTCGGTCATGCGGCTCGTTGGCAATGGTAGGCCCGCGGGCGTCCTCAAAGTGGCGATCCAGGTGTCATAATGTGAGCCGGTGCTCGAAGAGTCATTTCTCCCTCGCGACCTCGTCGTCAAGGCGGCGTTCGCGGTCCTGATCGTGCTCGCCTCGTGGCGTGCCTACATGGCCTGGAAAGCAGGCAAGCGGCTGCGTCTGCTGCTCCACGCGGTGACCGCGGCGATTCTCGGGTTCGCCGTCTATACGTTTGCCACGTTGCGGCTCCGTCTGTTCTAATCACTCTCATGAACCGGCGTGAACTCCTTACTTCATTAGCCGCGGCCGCTGCCGTGGCTCCGCTCGATGCCGCTCCCGCGAAGGCGACCAAAGCCGACGTCGAGCGATGGATGAAAGAACTCTCCAACTGGGGCCGTTGGGGCCAACAGGACCAGCTTGGGACCATCAACCTGATTACTCCCGCCAAACGGAAGGAGGCGGCTGGTCTGGTGCGCGAAGGCGTTTCGGTTTCGCTCGCCCACCCCGTGGAAAAGAAGAATGCCGTGGACAACGGCAGTCCGTTCGAGCACCGGATGGAGGATGCGGGCATCTGGGCGCACAGCTTCGTGCTCGATTCCTACCACGTCAACTATCACGGATTCGCGCACACTCACATCGACGCGCTGTGCCACATGTTCATCAACGGCAAGATGTACAACGGCCACGCGCCTTCGACCGTCACCAAGCAGGGCGCGTCACAGCTTGCGATCTCCGCCTATCGTGATGGGCTGTTCACGCGTGGCGTGCTCATGGACATTCCCGCGTTGAAGGGCAAGAAGTACCTGGACCTGGGCGAGGCCATTCATCCCGAGGACCTCGACGCCTGGGAGAAAAAGTCCGGCGTCAAGGTCCGTGCCGGTGACGCAGTGCTCATCCACACCGGCCGCTGGATCCGGCGCGCGGAGAAGGGGCCGTGGGACGCATCGAAGCAGTGCGCGGGGCTTTATGGGACTTGCGCGAAATGGTTCAAGCAGCGGGACATGGCAATTCTCGGAAGCGACGCGGCGTCTGATGTCGCGCCTTCGGGTGTGGACGGCGTGGCCCAGCCCATCCACCAGTTGTCGCTTGTGGCGATGGGCATGCCGATCCTTGACAACCTGGACCTGACCGCGGTGAGTGCCCAGGCGGCGAAGTCGCGCCGCTGGGAGTTTCTGTTGACCGCGGCCCCTTTGGTGGTCGAAGGCGGCACGGGATCGCCGCTCAATCCGATCGCGACCTTCTGAGCCCCATGCGCCACATACCGGCTATGCTCGCTGCCGCCGCTTCGTTGCGTGCCCAGACCACGCTTGGAAGCGCCGCCGTCACCGGGACCGCGCGCGACGAGTCGGGCGCCATCGTTCCTGGTGCGGCCATCGTGTTGATCGAGACCGCGCGCAACCTCGAGCGCGAGACGCTGTCGAACGACGCGGGCCGGTTTGTGTTTCCCACTGTGCCCGCTGGCGTGTACAACGTACGGGTTTCCAAGACCGGATTCCAAACCTACCAGACGTCGGGCATCACCGTGGAAGTCGGCCAGTCAGCCGCGCTTGAGATCGTGTTGAAGGTCGGCGACGTGGCGACCACGATGAGTGTTGCCGCGGAGGCTGCTTTGCTCCAGACCGAATCCAACACAATCGGCACCGTGGTGGACTCGGCGCGCGTCGAAGAGCTGCCGCTCAACGGACGCAACTTCCTCCAGCTCGCGCTGCTGGCGGGCGGGTCAAACGAAGCGGTAGGACGCGGCAACGTGAACCAGACCGGCCACAACAACCGGACACTCTCGGTGGCCGGCAACCAGGCGTCGCACACGGGATTCCTGATCAACGGCATTGTGGCACGTGGCACGCGGTCGGCGGAGTTGACCGTGAATCTGTCGGTGGCGAGCATCGATCAGTTCAAGGTCCAGCAGAGCTTCTTCATGCCCGACCAGGGGCCGAATCCTGGACTCGTGAACGTGACGACCAAAGGCGGCGGGAACCAGTTCCATGGGCAAGCCTTTGAGTTCGTGCGCAACGAAGTCTTCGATGCGCGCAACTTCTTCGCGCCGGGACCGGAGAAGCTGCACCGGAATCAGTTCGGCGGCGCCGCGGGTGGGCCGATCGTGCGGAACCGGCTCTGGTTCTACGGGAACTACGAAGGCATGCGCGAGGTGACCGCGTTGTCAGGCCGCGCCTACACGCCGACTCAAGCGATGTTCGGAGGCGACTTCAATGAGACCGGACGGAACATTTTCGATCCGGCATCTTTCTCCGCCGAGACAGGGCTGCGCCAGCCGTTCGCCAACCGCGTGATTCCCAGTGCGCGGTTGAATCCTGTATCCCGCAACCTGCTGCGCTATTACATCCCTGGGTCGAGTCTCGCGCAGCGGCCGAACAATGTGTTTCTGAATCCGCGCGATTCGCAGACTGACGACCAGTACGGCGGACGCGTGGACTATGCGATCAACGCGTATCAGTCGTTGTTCGGGCAGTTCATCGGGATGCGGTCGCCGCTGGTGAACGCGGGTCTGTTTCCACTGTCGGGCGCGTTCTATCCCAACGACACTCACGTCGCGATGGTCCAGCACATCTGGACGCTGAGTCCGGCGCTAGTGAACACCTTCCGCGTGGGATTCGCACGGAGCCTGGCCATCTTCAGCAACGAGGGCAAGAGGGCGGGACCGATTTTGAATGAGATCGGTATCCCCAACACGCTCGAGACCAATGGCGTGACCGGCATCAATCTTCAGGAGTACACTGCGTTCGGCCGCGCGAACGGCGACCTGGGCAACGTCGACAATCTCTACCAGATCGACAACGGGATGAACCACATTCGCGGAACCCACAACTTTCAGCTCGGCGTGGGGATCCGGTATTACCGCACCTGGCAGCAGAATGCCAACGCCGCGGCGCACGGGAATCTCGCGTTTCAGCGCAACTTCACCGCGCAGCTCCAGCGCAACGCCCAGGGGCAGTTCACCCCACAGGCCAACACCGGAGACGCGTTCGCGGACTTCCTGCTCGGCACCAACACCACCGGCGCGATGCGCGGACTTCCGCGGATCCCCTACCGCTTCTCGCAGTTCATGCCCTATTTCCAGGATGTCTGGAAGCTGCGCCCCAACCTCACGCTCAACTACGGAATCTCCTGGTTCAAAGCGACCGTTCCGAATCCGCAGAAGTGGGCGAGCACGTGGCCTCATGGCTTCAACTATGAGACCGGACTGCTCACCTACGCGGCGCTGGGCGAGATTGATCCGCGGGTCCTGCTCCCGGACAACAACAACTTCACGCCGCGCCTGGGCGTCGCCTGGACGCCATGGAGGAACACGGTGATCCGGGCCGGCGCCGGCCTCTACTATTCCGACCAGCAGCTCGGCAGCTTGCAGTGGACGATGGTGGCGCCACCCTTCAATGATTCGATCGAAGTGAACAACGGCTTTGTGCCTGTGCCGCAATGGGTGCTCGGGAGGAACATATTTCCCGCGCGGCCCCAGCGTCCTCTCGACAAGAACTACGCCGCGACGGTGCAAGGCTCGGCGCCATTCCTGTTCAACGAGGAGTCGCGCAATCCTTACATGCAGCAGTGGAACTTCTCGATCCAACGGACCCTGGGCGGGAGCGACATGATCGAGCTGGTGTACCTGGGATCGAGCAACCACAAGCTCCAGAGCCGGCATGATTACAACCAGTGCCGTCCGACCCCGGACCTGCGGTGCAACAACGCCACCAAGCCGTATCCGCGCTACGCCAGCCTGTTGCGAATGGACTTTCCGGCAAACTCGTCCTATCAGGCTTTCATCGCCAAGTACGACCGCCGCTTCGGCCGGGGACTCGCCTACCGGGTCGAGTACACCTGGGCCAAGACGCTGAGCGACGTCGCCGAAGGAGAAGCGCAGATTGCGTTCTGCCGCGGGTGCGAAAAAGGCCCGACCGGCTTCGATGTCCGGCATCGCGGAGTCGTGAGTGCGATTTACGAACTCCCCGTGGGACGCGGCCGCGCGTGGGGTTCAAGCATGTCGCGCGCGGTGGATCTGCTCGCTGGCGGATGGACCGCGACGGCGATCGGCACTTTCCAGACAGGACCCGCGTTCCACCCGGTAGCGCCTAACGTGACGGCGAGCTCGTTCAGCGATTCACGTCCGAACCGGATTTGCGACGGGCGTGATTCGGGACTCGCCAACGGCCTGCGGACCAACGGGCTCCGCCAGTTCGACACCACCTGTTTCGTGGCGCCGCCCACCGGCTTTTTCGGCAACTCGGGCCGCGGCTTCCTGAACGGTCCGGGAGTGAACAACTGGGACATCGGGATCCAGAAGTTCTTTCCGCTTGGCATCAGCGAGAACATGCGGATGCAGTTCCGCGCGGAGATGTTCAATGCATTCAACCATGCCCAATTCAGTCTGCCGGTGACCAACGTGGCATCTCCGAATTTTGGAATAGTCGGTGGAGCCCGCCAGCCGCGGCTGATCCAATTGGGGCTGAAGCTGCTGTTCTGATTACGGAATTGTGTTGATCGGCGGCTTGGTGTGGACAGCCGACTCCGACGGTGAGTGGATCGATCCACGGTGGCCTAAGGGAAGAGCATGAGTCCGGGGCGGGCGTACAATGGGTTCTCCCATGCTTCCTGGAGCAATTTTCCTTGCCGTTTCCCTAATTGAAGTCCCCGCAACCCGGGTGACCGTAATCGATGGGGCCACGTCCGTTCCGGTCACTGTCCGCATCCGGCGCTTCGCGATTTCCGGGACTGAAGTCACCCAGGGCGACTACGAAAGGATCACCGGCTCCAATCCGGCGGCCACGCACCGTGGCGCGGACCTGCCCGTCCACTCGGTCACCTGGCATGAAGCGATCCGGTTCTGCAACCTGTTGTCGGAACGCGAGAGCCTCGCGCCGGCCTACGATCTGGCGGCGGGATCGCTGCGGCCGGGAGCCACCGGATACCGCTTACCCACCAGCATGGAATGGAGCGAGGCCGCCGGACCCGCTTCGGCGGCGGGCGCCCATCTCGGACATCAGCAGACCAAGGACACGGCGCCGCTCCTCGAGTGGCTGCGCTCGGCCGGGCCGAAGCCGCCGGCCACGCTGCCCGCCAACGCTCTCGGTGTCCGCGGCATGTATGGCAACGTCTGGGAGTGGGTCCACGACTGGGCTGACCCATCCGGCGCCATTTCGGCCGCCGATGATCCAACCGGACCGCCGACGGGCGTGGCGCGCGAGATCCGGGGAGGCGCCTACAGCTCACCGCCCGGGGGCTGGACCAAGGGCTTCCGGTCGTCGCAGGATCCCAACCGGCGCAGTCCGTACACTGGGTTCCGGGTGTGCCGGACGGTGCCTGGCGGTGCCGCGGAGGCGTATGCCGCGGACTGGTTCGCGCCCTACCAGCAGAGTGTCCCCGGCGCGATGGCCGCGCCCAGTGGATCGCGCGACGCGATTGAGTCCCGGTGGAATGCCGTGCTGGGCACGCCGTCCACGTCCAAGCCTCCGGTCGAAGCCCGTCTCATCCGTCGCGATGAGACGCCCTTGTACACCGCCGAGATGCGCGAGCTGCGGGTGGAGGCGGACTACTGGGAGAAGATCTACGTGATGCTTCCGCGCACGGCCCCGGCGCGCCGGCTGCCGGTGGTGATCGTGCCTTATTATGACGTCGATACACCGGCGGGAGCGAGCTTGGGTGGCCGCCTCCACACGCCGCCCGGCACGCGGAGCTTCGCCTACCTGGCGGTCCAGCAGGGCTTCGCGGCGGTCGCGATCCGCTGGTACGGCGAGAGCTACGGGGAGAGCTACGCGGAGGCCGTGGGGAACCTGAAGCTGCGCCATCCGAGTCTCACCGGACTTGGCAAGTGGGTGTGGGACGCTCGCCGCCTGGTGGACTATATCGAGACAGTGCCGGCGCTCGATGCCGGGCGGATCGGGATGATCGGCCACTCGCTTGGCGGCAAGATGACGCTGTACGCGACGGCCTTTGATCCGCGCATCCGGGTGGCGGTGGCGTCCGAGCCTGGGATCGGACTGAGTTTCTCGAACTATGAGGACTTCTGGTACCTCGGCGAGAACATCAAGCGGCTGCCGGCGGGGAGCGACCACCATGACCTGTTGGCGCTGATCGCGCCGAGGCCGTTCCTGTTGATTGGCGGCGACTCGGCGGACAACGACAAGTCGTGGCGGTACATTCATGCGGTGAAGCCGCTGTACGGGAATCCGGACCATATCGGTTACCTGAACCATCGCAAGGGGCACTCGCCGACGCCGGAGTCGGTATGGAGGGCGATGGAGTGGTTGCGGCGGTTCCTGACCGAATCCGGCCGCTTGCTTGCGCGCGGCTCGGAAGAATCGCTTATCGGGGGAGCCGGATTAGTAGCGCTTGATCGCGGCCCAGGAGGCGAGCGCGGTGGCAAAGACGAGATCGTCGCGGGCGGTGCGGCGGCGGCTGAACTGGGACAGCTCGATTTCGAGTGAGTCCGCGTGAGTGGCTGTGCGGGCGACCGACAGCTCGCGGGTCTCGATCAGGATCTGCAGGTTGGCGATGAGATCCTGGCGCGGGACATGGAAGACGCCGTTTGACTGAGTGGCCTGCCCGGGTCCGGTGATGACGACGGGGAGCAGGCGGCACGGGGGCCGTGCGGCCTTGAGGAAGTCGACCACGGGACGCCCGACACCGGTGGCGTCGACCACCAAAGATGTGTTGTCCGCGAACGGAGGCTTGGCGATGAGACTGGCGACGGAGTGGGCCAAGCTTGTGTACGGCGTGTCCAGCGCGACGCGGCGGAGCGCGCGGATGCGGAGGCTGACGCGTGTCAACTGCTGGTAGGTGGCCAAGTCGAATTCACCGGTGAGTTCTGCTGCGCGCTCCTCTTCGATCCAGCCCGTGGGCGAGCGGTTGTGATCGTCCAGGACTCTAACCCATCTTCTACAGTGCCATCGCACAAGTGGTTCGTTTTCACAGGGTTGAAATTTTCGGAATGGCCTAGT
>VFZX01000033.1 GCA_016871015.1 Acidobacteriota bacterium
ATAGCCTACCGCTGCGAGTGTGGAAGACTCGACGGCTGTGATTGTCATGCGATCGCCTCCTTGTGGAGGCAATCGCCCTAAAACAGGATATCACAAAAATGTTCTTAAGTGAACAGTATTGGGGCTAGCCACCTACCTGCTGGGGGAAGTCAGCGCTGGTGAGCAACGCTTCACTCCGGCGTTCGCCTTCCATAACTGGACTCACGCCACGTTCGTGCAGGACGACTTCAAGATCACGCGGCGCCTTACCCTGAACCTGGGCCTGAGGTACGACCTCGTCTCCGGGCCCGCCGAGCGCTGGAACCAGTTCTCGAATTTCGAGCCGTACACCCGCAATCCGGAAACCGGCCTCGACGGACGCCTTACCTACGCGGGCGTGGATCATCCCCGCCACTTCGTGAAGCGTAACTACGACAAGATCGGACCGCGGTTCGGATTCGCCTACGACCTGACGGGGGACGGCAAGACATCGGTTCGCGGCGGCTACGGCATCATTTTCGTGGGAGTGGAATCGGGTGACACCGAAGGCGACACGTCGAACTCGCTCGGCTTCACCGCCGTCACCACCTTCGACGCGATCGGACCCACGCGGGCGTTTTTGTTCAGCGCCGGCCCAGCGTCGTTGAACCGGCCCCGCGGCTCAGCGGGCGGGCCCTCGGCGTTCCGGGGCCAGGACGTCCGCGTGCAAGTGTTCGATGCGCCGTCTCCGTATCTCCAGCAGTGGAACTTCACGCTTCAGCGCGCGCTACCCGGCGGTTGGACGGCCACGGGCGCCTACGCGGGGAACCGCGTGGTGAAGGGATTCGGCGCCAACTACGACCTCAATCAGCTCGATCCGCGCCACTACGCGCTCGGACTAGCTCTGCAGAATCTGGTTCCGAACCCGTTCCGGGGCCAGATCGCCACCGGTCCGCTTGCGGGCGCGACGATCCCACGCTCCCAATCGCTGAAGCTGCTGCCGGATTACCTGGCCGTTTCGACATTGGCCAACCACGGGGCGTCGACCACATACCACTCGGCGCAGATCACGATTGAGAAGCGATATTCGAAAGGACTCACGGCGCTGTTGTCGTACACGGGCGCGAAGCTGATTGGTGACAGCTTCACGAGTCTGGGAAGCGGCGGCGGAGCGCTGTTGGGAGTCCAGTCGGATCTTCGGATTGGGGCGTACAACCGGCGGCTTGACCGCTCCTTGGACCAGGAGGACATCACCCACCGGCTGGTGGTCAGCGGCGTGTGGGAGCTTCCGTTTGGTCCCGGCAAGGCGCTGCTTGGCGGATCGCGCGGACTGGTGGCGCAGCTCGCGCAGGGATGGCAGATCAACAGCGTGACCACGATTCAGACGGGCATTCCCTTGGCAGTCCGCGGGGCGAACAACTTCACCGGCGTGAACTACCCGGATGTGCTCAGCGACCCGACGCTGCCGCGCGGGCAGCGGACTCCGGAACGCTGGTTCGACACCAACGTGTTCCGGAATCCGCCGAACTTCGTGATCGGCAATGCGCCCCGGACTCTGCCCGGAACACGTGGTCCCGGGCTTTTTGACATGGCGCTGTCGGCGTTCCGCAACTTCCGGATCAAGGAGCGCGCGGACCTCGAGTTCCGGTTCGAGAGCTTCAACGCGCCCAATCATGTGAACTACGCGAATCCGGGCGTCGGCTTCTCGCCCGGTCCGGATGGATTGAACCGGGCCGCTGGATTCGGACGGATCACTTCGGCGTTAGGAGCCCGTACGATTCAACTGGGGCTGAGGCTTTCGTTCTGAAAACTACTCGTCGTCGTCCCAACGGCCAACAGCAGCGGGAACCGGTGCCCCGCCAGATTCCGCGGCCCGGCGCTCACGCCGGACACGGTTCCGCTCGAGGTACTCCGACAATTTGAGCAGCGACGTGGACCCACGGTCCACGTTGCGCTGGACAGCCTTCTGGTAACGCCGCAGGATTTCCCGGCGGTTCGCGTCGCGGAGATTGCAGCCCTCGATGTCCAGCAGCAGGTCAATCTCCCACGGCCGGAACGTGTTCCGGTTCAGGCTTCCGCGGAGCAGGTCCTGCATGAGCTTGTTGAACTGCATCAGGAGCGCGTCTGTATCTGGAGTGAAGTCCGACATTGGCCTCACTCTTGGATCGGCGGAACCCGGACGGGACTTTAGTATTGCTCCGGAGGTACCGGCTACAGATCCCGGAGTGCGTCGCCGCTCACCCGGAACTTGGTCCACTCCTCCATCGGAACCGCGCCCATCCGCTTGTAGAATCCGATTGCTGGCGTATTCCAGTCAAGCACCATCCACTCGAACCGGCCGCAGTTCCGCTCCCGGGCGATCCGCCCCAGTTCACCCAGCAGCGCCTTGCCGTAGCCGCGGCCCCGGAACTCCGGCTTGACGAAGAGGTCTTCGAGGTACAATCCACGGCGGCCCAGCCAGGTCGAGAAATTGTGGAAAAAGACCGCGAACCCGACCGCCTGCACGCCTTCGCACGCCAACAAGACCTCAGCCGAGGGCCGCTCCCCGAACAGCGAATCCCGCAGGTCGTCCTCGGTGACGGAAATATCCCCCGGCCCCGCCTTTTCGTACTCGGCGAGGCCGTGGATCAACTCAAGGATGACGGCGGTATCAGACGGCTCGGCGGTCCGGATCCGGAACATCCTACCAGTTTAGGCGCAGCGCGAACTGGAGAATGCGCGGGTCGTACGCGGTCCGCGTCACCATGAACGTCCGCGAGGACTGGTTGCCATCCGGGCCCGTCAGGTTCACGCGATTGAAGGCGTTGAACACCTCGAAGCGGAACTGGGCATAGACGCGCTCGGCATGGATCGGGAAGTTCTTGTGGAGGCCGAGGTCGGTGCTGGCGATGCCGGGTCCGCTGAACATGTTGCGCCCCTGGTTGCCGAACGTGCCGAGGGCATTCGGCAGGAAGGCGGAAACGTTCAGCCACTGGGCGATGCGGTCCCCGCGGCTGCGGCCGCTGGCCAGGATCGGATTCCCCACCAGGTCGGCGCGCTGTCCGCTGGTGCCGGTGCGGGCGTTGTCGACGCCGCTGCCGACCGTGAACGGATATCCGCTTTGGAGGGTGAGAATTCCGGACAGGTTCCAGCCGCCGAGGACGAACTTGGCGGCGGTGCTGTCGAACTTGCCGGGAACCCGCCAGAGGCTCGATGCGGTGAAGACGTGGCGGTGATCGAAGTCCGCGAGGCCTTTGTCGAACGACTGGTTGAACGGATTGATGCGGCCCGGTCCGGCTTTGTTCGCCGAGCCGTCGTCAATCGCCTTCGACAATTGATAATTGGCAAGCAGCGAGAAGCCTGTTGAGAAGCGCTTTTCGACTGTTGTCTGCCAGGAGTGGAACGTCGAATTCGCGGTCGGCTCAAGCAGCGTGATGTTGGCGTAGAGCGGCGCCAGGGGGCGCCGCTGGTTCGTCGTGGCGGTGGTCGCGCCCGGAGCATAGATGGCCGGGTTCAGCTCGCGCTGAGCCAGCAGCCGGGTCCCCTTGGATCCGGCATAAGCCGTGCAGACGACGAATCCGCCCGTTACTTCGCGCTCAATCGTCAGGTTCCACGACTGCTGATACGGGTTGCGCATATGCTCCTCATACACGGTGGCAACGTGCGGACGCACGAATGCCACTTCGCGCGGCGGATTGGTGGGCGCCGGGAATGGATTCGTGGCCCCTGCGTAGGGGTCGGCGAAACTGTTCACGTTGTTGCCATTCACGCTGACCACGGTTCCGAACGGACCCTGGTTGGCCTGGCCGTTGGTGACGAGGGTGTTTTGGCGGTCGAAGAAGATTCCGTAGCCTCCGCGCAACGCCGTCTTGCCGTCGCCGAACACGTCGTAAGCGAAGCCGAGGCGTGGACCCAGGTTGCTCCAGCGGGTGGGATAGCCGCCGTCCGGGAATCCGGGGTCGCCGGGGTAGAGCACGCCGGGAGGCGCATTGATGTAGCGCGAGGACTGCGCGCCCGCCCGCCAGCCGGCGAGTTTGCCGTCGACATCGGTGTAGGGGAAGAAGGGCTCCCAGCGGACGCCCAAGTCGAACGTCAACCGGCGCGTGACCTTCATCGAGTCGTTGAAAAAGAACGACACGATGTTGAAGCGCGTCTTCTTGTATTCACCGATTCCCTGGCTGAGCGAAGCGAACTTGCCGACGAAAAAGTCGGCCAGGGCGTCGCTGGTGAACGGCGCCACGCCGTTCCATGCGAACTGGCCGTTGGCGCGGAAGTTGTTCACGATGTCGCCGAT
Source organism: Acidobacteriota bacterium (assembly GCA_016871015.1). GTDB lineage: Bacteria > Acidobacteriota > Terriglobia > Bryobacterales > Bryobacteraceae > SYLY01. The sequence goes on from VFZX01000033.1 coordinate 4,232, forward strand.
GCCGCGCCCGTATTCGCCACCGAAGCTCATGTTGTGCCTGCCGCGGGTCCAGCGGGCGGTGTCGCTCACCTGGTATTCGTCGCGGAAGAAGTTGTTCGTGTCGCCGGTGTTGATCTGGAAGTATCCGTTCACTGTCAAGTGGTACTGGGGCCGGTCGTCATTGAACATCTTGACGCCCAACTGGGCCAGGCTCTTCTCCGGGAAAATCCGGACCACCGGGCCGTCGGTGTGGTTGTAGCTGAACAGCACGGTGTTGAGCACCCTGGGCGACACCGTGTGTGTGTCGGTGACCGTGGTCGAGTGGTTGAACCACCGGCGTCCGCCCACCGAGTTCAGGTAGTTCTTCGGATCGAGGAAGGCCGGCGTCGAGGCCCAGGACTTCCAGAAGCGTCCGCTCAGCCGGTGGCGCGAGTTGAGCTGGTGATCGCCGCGGATCAGCGTCTGGTCGTCGTTGAGACGGTTGGGAACCTGAAAGCTCACCGTGGTTCCGCTCTGCGGCAGCGGCAGGTGGTTGTCCGCAATGGAGCGCGAAATCGGGCTGTACTGCGACAGCGGAATCTGGTTGCCGGGATACGGGGCGTTGGCGAATGGATCGCGTAGCGGACGGGTGAGCGCGGAGAAGTCGCCCCGCTTCTGGGCGGCGGTGGGAACCACCACCGCGGCGTCGGCCGGAGCCTGGCGGACGCGGGTCCCCTGATAGGAGAAGAAGAAGAAGCTTTTGTCCCGGCCGTTGTAGAGCTTGGGGATCCACACGGGTCCGCCGGTGGTGAGTCCGAACTGGTTGCGCTTCAGTCCGTCGTCGACCCGGCGGCCGTTGGTGATCGGGTTGAAGAAGTTGGCCGCGTTCACCGCTTTGTTGCGCAAGTATTCGAACGCCACGCCGTGCAGGTCATTGGTGCCCGACCGGGTGATTGCGTTGACGATACCGCCGGAGTTGCGTCCGAACTCGGCGCTGAAGTTGTTGGTCTGGACACTGAACTCCTGGAGCGCGTCCGGGTTCGGCATGGGATTGGCCGCGTTGGAATAGTGGTCGTTGTTGTTGGCGCCGTCCAGAATGTAGTTGGTCGAGTTGCCGCGGCTGCCGTTGACGCTGACTCCCTGTGCTCCGGGATAGGTGGTGCCGGAGGTGACGTCGGCGCGTGTGTCAAGCTGGACGCCAGCCACGAGCCGCATCAGTTGGGTTGGATTGCGGCCGTTCAACGGCAGGTCCTCGATGCGCTTCTTGTCGACCACGGTCTTGAGCGTCGCGGTGGTGGTGTCGACGGTGACCACGTCGGCGGTGACGCTGACGGTTTCCGCGGTCTCGCCGATCGCCAGATTGACGTTCACGCGGGCGATCTCATTCACTTGCAGGCGCACGCCGCGTGTCTCGAACTTCTTGAATCCGCTGACCGTGGCGGCGAGATCATAGGTTCCTGCCGGAAGCGCGCGGAACCAGTAGACTCCATTTTCATCCGACGCCGTCGTGAACCGGGCGTTGGTGGCGGAGTTGGTTGCGGTGACGGTGGAGTTGGGAACCACAGCCCCGGCGGGATCGGCTACCGTTCCGGTGATGGATCCGGTGACGTCGGCCCACACCAAGGACGTGAGTGCCCCGAGGCACAGGAGAAGACGCATAGAACCCCCTTACTGGTACTTCAACAGGCTATGGTCAATGCTAGCGAGATTCGAGCGTCCGCTCAAGCCCATGGCCAGCGCAAGCTCGCTCTGGAGCAGCTCAAGCACGCGGACCACACCCTGCTCGCCGTAGGCTCCCAAGCCCCAGAGCGGCGGACGGCCGACGCAAACGGCCTTGGCGCCGATCGCCAGCGCCTTGAGGATATCGGTGCCGCGGCGGAATCCGCTGTCGACGAGAACGGGGATCCGGCCGTTCACAGCTTTGACGACTTCCGGCAGCATCTCGATGGTCGCCGCGGCGTAGTCGAGATAACGCCCGCCGTGGTTTGACACAACCACTCCGTCGGCGCCATGCTTGACCGCCAGCGCGGCATCCTCGCCGGTCATGATGCCTTTGATGATCACCGGAACTTTGGCGTACTTCTTCAAGTCGGCGAAAAACCGCCAGTCAAGCCGGTGCATCAATGTGGTCGACAGCCGGTACGGCGGAGGCTTTTGCGGCTCCTCGCCTTCCCGCTGCCGCCGCCGGGCCGACTGCGGCGAATTGACGCCGGGCGGCGTTTGGGTGCGCAACCGGTTGCGGAGCAGCCGTTCCCGATGCGAGTTCCAGCCGGCGTCGACCGTGAGGCAAATGAGCTTGAACCCGGCGCCGACGGCGCGTTCGACGCGTTCACGAGTACCTTCGAGGTCGGGTCCAGGGTAGAGCTGGAACCACTTGGGGAACGTGCTGGCCTGGGCGACCTTCTCGTAAGGCTGGGTCGAGTTGGTGCTCAGAATCAGGATCGTCTTGACGTGCGCGGCCGCCTTGGCAGTGGCCACTTCGCCTTCCGGATTGGCCAGACCATGACCCGCGGTCGGTGCGATCAGGATCGGCATTTCGAGCTTGTCGCCGAACACGGTCGTCGAGACGTCGAGCCCGCTGGTGTCGACCATCATCCGCGGACGCAGGGCGATCTTGTCGAACGCCTCGCGGTTATGCCGCAGGGACCACTCGGCATCAACGCCTCCCGCGATGAAATCGTAGTTCTGCTTCGGGATCCGGGCGCGGCAAATGGGCTCGAACTCAAACACGTTCACCAACTCGTCAAGCGAGGGGACATGCGCCGCCGTGTACGGAAGGTCCAGTTGCGCCTTGGCGAGGGGCGAGGCAGCGAACAGCGCCGCGAGATTCCGCAGGGCGGACCGCCTGGAGTAGTTATCGTTGGTCATGGCAAAGCAGGCATTCGTTGGATGCGCCTTTGGCGCGGTGGCAGTCCATGCATCCCGCCATCGAGATGTCCTTTTCCCGGCGCAGAACGTCGTACGTGGCCACCTCTCCGTGGCAGGTGGCGCACTTGACTCCTTCAACGCCGAGGTGCTTCTTGTGGCTGAACGAGACCCAGTCCGGAACCCGGTAGACAGGCGCCCACGGAATCTTCTTGGCCTCGGCATGGAATCCGGCCAGCTTCTGGATGTGCGGGCTGTCCTTCTTGACGGCCTGATGGCAGCCCATGCAGACCTGTGTTTTTGGAATCGTGGCGAAGTCGCCAGGATCGGGGACCGGGTGGCAATGCGCGCAGGCGGTCTTATTGATCCCGGCGTGTGTCTTGTGGCTAAACGGCAACGGCTGCTCGGGAGCGGGCCGGGGAATCTTGACGTCAGGCAGTTGTGCGAAGAGGATAGCCGACACGGAGATCGCGGCGGCGGCGAACCACCTCATGGGTGTTATGGTATCTCACTTCACAGGACGGCCCGCTCGGTCCACAGTCCGAAGACGTCGCCCATGGCGGCGCAAATCTCACCAGTGGTCGCGTATGCCCGGACGGCGTCCAGGATGTAGGGCATCGTGTTGGCATCGCCTTCGCAACAGCGGCGAAGTGCGCCGAGCGTGCGGTCCACCGCGGCCTGGCTGCGGGACTGCTTCAGCTCTGCCAGCTTGCGCCGCTGGGCATCCGCGGCTTCCTCGCCGATTTGCAACAGCTCGATCGGCTTTTCCGATTCCACCTGGTAGGCCGTGACGCCAACCACGGTGCGTTCTCCCCCCTCGATTTCCCGCTGGTACTGGTAGCTCGCGTTGGCGATCTCCTGCTGCGGGAAACCGCGTTCGATAGCCGGAATCATCCCGCCCATTCCGTCGATTTGGCGAATGTAGTCCTGCGCCGCCTCCTCGACTTCGTTGGTCAGGTTTTCAAGGTAGTAGCTGCCGCCAAACGGGTCCGGTACCGCGGGAATCCCGCTCTCATACGCGATGATCTGCTGGGTGCGCAACGCGATCGTTACGGCGTGGTCGTTCGGCAGGGCGAACGCCTCGTCGAGGGAGTTGGTGTGCAAGGACTGGCATCCGCCGAGGACCGCGGCCATCGCCTGCAGTGTTGTCCGCATCACGTTGTTGTAGGGCTGCTGCCAGGTGAGCGAGCAGCCGGCGGTCTGGGCGTGGAACCTGAGTTTCCAGCTTCGCTCGTCCCGTGCGCCGAAGCGGTCGCGCATGATGTAGGCCCACATGCGCCGCGCGGCACGGTACTTGGCGATCTCTTCGAAGAAGTGATTATGCGCGTTGAAAAAGAAGCTGAGACGGCCGGCGAAGGTGTCGACGGGGAGCCCGCGGGCGAGGACCCAGTCCACGTATTCGATGCCGTCGCGCAGGGTGAACGCCAGCTCCTGCACGGCCGTCGACCCGGCTTCGCGGATATGGTATCCGCTGATGGAAACTGGATTGAATTTCGGGACCTGCCCGGTCGAGAACACGATCGAGTCCGTCACCAGCCGCATGGACGGCCGCGGCGGGTAGAGAAACTCCTTCTGCGCGATGTATTCCTTGAGCGCGTCGTTCTGGAGTGTCCCGTTGAGCTGCGTCCATGAGGCTCCCTGCTTTTCCGCGACGGCCAGGTACATCGCGTAGAGGATCGAGGCGGGCGAGTTGATGGTCATCGACACGCTCACCTGAGACAGCGGGATGCTGTCGAACAGCGTCTCCATATCGGCGAGTGAGGAAACAGGCACGCCGCATTTGCCGACTTCGCCGAGCGAGCGGGGATCGTCGGAATCCTGGCCCATGAGCGTGGGCAGGTCGAAGGCGACCGACAGTCCGGTCTGGCCCTGTCCGAGCAGGTAGCGGTATCGCTGATTGGTTTCCTCGGGGGTCGAGAATCCCGCGAACTGGCGCATGGTCCAGAGCTTGCCGCGGTACATCGTGGCGTGGATGCCGCGCGTGTACGGAAATTCGCCGGGGACTGCCTTCACAATTCTATGGTGCCACTGTCAAAGGGGCACGGGGCGCACGGGCCGCCAGCACGATCAGGAACGCGTAGAGGCTCAGCGCGGAAACCGCGGTCAACGGCTTGTCAGCCAGGTTCATCAGATACGGGATGGGCGTGGTGAGCAGCACGGCGGCGATCCGGACCGGCTTGTCAGTGGTCGAGAAGATGGCAAGCCACAGCGGCAGCAGCAGCAGTCCGGCGTCGTAGCCGTAGACATGGGGGACGATCAGCAGTCCTGTGACAGCGGTCGCGGTCCACCACAGCCACAGGGGCGCGTTGCGGATGGCGATCCACCACAGGAGCAGCGCGGCGGCGCTCAGCAGGGCCGTGGGAATCAGGGCGTCGTTGAAGAAATTCGCGCTGATTCCCTGGATGTTCAGCATGATCTCGGGAGAGGGGGACAGCCGCTCGAGGTCCTTCTTGCGCAGAAGGGCGATGTAGCGCCCGGCACCGGTCCAACCGCCGAGGGCGAGTGAAACGATGGCTTCGGCGGCGGCGCCGGCTCCCATTCCGGCAAGGAACCTCCAGCGGCGTGTGGCGATCGCGGCCAGGGGCCAGAGCAGGAACAAGTGGAACTTCGCGAATCCCAGGGCAAGCACCGCACCCGAACGGAACCAGCGGCTGTCACGTGCAAACGAGTAAGCTGCCAGCGAAACCGCGAGCATCAGCGCGCAGTCCTGTCCGTGCGCGATTCCGAGCGCCGTGGGGAGGAACAGCGCGGCAAAGACCAGCGCCTCGTGTCCGAACCAGCGGTATCCCGTGTACCAGCAGCCGGCCAGCACAAGCGTCTGGAAAACGAGCCAGAGCGCGAACGCGGTCCTGTAGTGAAACCAGGAGAGCGGCGCGAGAAACAGCGAATAAAAGTGCGGGCGCACGAACGGAACGACAGGCTTGGTGTCTCGCACCAGGCGCCGCTCGTATTCGAGCTGGACTTCCGGCAAGTGCATGTCCGCGAAGCGTGCTTCCCGCGCCAGCCATCCGCCCGTGTAGAGGTTCAGGAAATCGTGTTTCCGGGCGGAATCGATCACGAGTGAACCTGCTCCAGCCCAAAGCGCACTCACCAGGATCACGAGCGCCCAAGTCGAAAGCGGAACTTTCTTCACCCGGTCTCAGGATACAGTGGTGAAGTGAGCGAAGGAAAGATCTATCATGCCCCCCACGTTGCGTTGAACCGGATCTACACCCGGAGGGGGGATGGAGGCCAGACGAGCCTCGTGGGCGGGCAGCGGGTGGGGAAAGACGCGTTGCGTATCGAATGCTACGGAACGGTGGATGAGCTCAACTCCTTCGTCGGGATGGCCCGCTTCACCGCGGCCGCGGACTCGCGCCTGGACTGGCTGGAGGCGATTCTGTTGCGGGTCCAGCATGAGCTGTTCAATCTGGGATCGATCCTGGCGACGCTGCCGGAGGACGTGCACCCGAAGCAGCCGCGGGTGACGCAATCCGAGATCGATCGGCTGGAGCGGGAGATCGATCTCGCCAACGAGCCCCTGTCCGGATTGCGGTCGTTCGTGTTGCCGGGCGGCTCACGGATCAATACCGAGCTGCACGCGGCGCGCACGGTCTGCCGGCGGGCGGAGCGGATCGCGGTCGCTTTGGCGAAGGAGGAGCCGGTGCCAGCGGAGACGATCGGGTATCTCAACCGGCTGAGCGACGCCTTGTTTGTTTGGAGCCGTTGGGCGAACTTCGCCAGCGGCGCACCGGAGGTCCTATGGGACCCCAATCACGGGGCCGGTTGATCCGGGCTTCCTACGCCGGCCGTGGCCGCAGGGTCAGGTACCTTCCCGACCCGGCGCGAACGTTCGTCTTGATTGTCATCGCGTCATCCTCACCTGGATACGCGCAAACGGCAAGAATAAGGATCATCGAGCCGGATTCCCACGGAAGTTCCGATCCGCGGTATCGTCATAAGAGTGTTTCTTCGTCTGGCGGCGGCATGCGCGATCGCGGCCCTGGCGGGGTTGGCGCAGAAGGCGGAGACCGAAGCGGCCAAGCCGGCGGCGGCGCCCGAGTCACGCCGTACCGAGTTGAATCTGCTGGGAAAGACCGACACCGGCGAAGGCGAAAGCCGCCGCAACGAGAACGTCCAGTTCAACCTGATCGACAACAACGCGCTCAAGGAACTGAACGTCCGCCTGGGGACCTCCGCCACGCTCATCCAAGAGTTTCGCGCCGACCGCGGCTACTTCGGCACCGAGTACGGTAACCGGCCGCCCTCGCCCATCCACCTCACAGGTTCGAAGCTGAACGGCGGGATTCACGGAAGCCTGTTCGAAGCGCACACGAATAGTGTCTTCAACGCGCGGTCATTTTTCCAGGTGGGCGGCGTCAAGCCGGCCCACGAGAACCAGTACGGCGCGACCATCGTCATGCCTGTCTGGCGCGGCGCACACCTGACGGTCGACGGGGGAGGACAGCGGATCCGCGGCAACGTGAATGGCAACGTGCTGGTCCCCAAGGCCGACGAGCGGACCCCGCTGGTGACGGATCCCGCCAAGCGCGCCCTGATTCAGAAGCTGATCGACGGATTCCCCGCCGAACTGCCGAATCGCACCGACATGAACGAGCGTGCACTGAACACCAATTCAACGCAGCGGATCAACGACAACTCGCTCGGCGGCCGGATCGACCAGAAGCTCGGCGCGCGGGATTCGCTGTTCCTGCGGTATGGCTACACGGCGCAGAATGTGGTCGCGTTCCAACTCGCCGCCGGACAGAATCCCGACACCACCACCCGCGCCCACAACGCGTCGGCCACGTGGCTGAGGAACTGGAGCGCCGCCACGATTTCCACCGCCAGCGCGAGCTTTGACCGTGCGGGATCGGTGCTGGTGCCGGAGCCGGACTCGCCGGGGCCCTCAGTCACGTTCGCGAACATTTTTGCCAAGCTTGGCCCGAGTTCGTCCGTGCCGATCGACCGGGCACTCAACCGTTTCCGGTACGGCGGGGCGGTGAGGCAGAATCGCGGCAACCATAACTGGTATGCGGGCGGCGACCTGGTCCGGCGCCAGGTGAACGGCAGCGAGGTGAGCAGCCACCGGGGCAACCTGCATTTCCGGAACGACTTCGGCCGCACGGCGATCCAGAACTTCCTCCTGGGGATTCCGACCCGGTTCTCGGGAGCCACGGGCGATGTCCACCGTGGATTCCGCGTCTGGGAGTCCGCGCTGCACGTGGGCGCGGCTTCGCGTCTCAGACCCGATCTGACGCTCAGCTACGGGATCCGCTATGAGCTCAGCACCCGGCCCATCGAAGTGAACGGCATCAATGCCTTGCCCTATCCCTGCGACTGCAACAATTTCGCGCCACGGTTCGGATTCGCCTACCGGCTTCCATCGAACGGCGGAACTTTGCGCGGCAACTATGGAGTTCATTTCGGCGAAATCTACACCGTCACCTTCCAGCAGGTCCGCTACAATCCGCCGCACACACGCAAGTTCGAGGTTCTGGCTCCGGACCTCTTGCTGCCCTTCCAGCAATTGAATGTCCCGGTGGAGCCGGGCGTCCGAAGCGCGGTATTCGACATTTCGCCCAACCTGAAGACGCCCTACTCCCACCAATACAACCTCAGTTGGGAGCGCCCGCTGGGGAACCGCGCGCGGCTCCAGCTAGGATACGTGGGAAGCCGGGCGCACAAGCTGTTCATCCTCTGGTACACGAACCGGGCGGTTCCGGTTCCGGGAATTCCGCTCATTACATCCACCGTCAACGAACGGCGGCCGGACGTGACCAAATTCGACGTGCGCCGGATCGTGAACGGCTCGCGAGCCTACTTCGACGCGGGCCGCGTGTCGCTGATCACGCAACGCTGGCATGGATTCTCCGTGGATGCATCGTACTGGCTGAGCAAGTCGATCGACTGGGGATCCGCGTATAGCAACACGGGAACCGGCGACGACGGGACGCAGTCGCAGAGCCAGACCGAGCTGAATTCGCGGGAGGATACCAAGGGCGTCAGCGTGTTCGATCAGCCGCATGCCTTCCTGATGCGGGCCTCGTACACTTCGCCCAGCCTTGCGGGTTGGCTGCTGCGTGGTTGGGAAATTTCCGGCGTGATCCTGTTGAAGACGGGGACCCCGTTTACGGTGATCACCGGCGCCGACGGACCGGGATTCGGCAATGTCGACGGCGACAACGGCGACCGTCCGAATCTCGTCGATCCCTCTGTGCTCGGGAGAAGCATCGGGAACCCGGACACGTCCCGTGCGCTGCTGCCGGCCACCGCGTTCGCCTACATCCGGCCGGGCGAGGAGCGCGGGAACCTGGGTTCCAACACGTTCCGCAAAGGCGGCATCCGGAACGTCAACGCCTCCCTCGCGCGGCAGTTTCCCCTTCGCGGCGACCGCAGGCTTGAGCTGCGCGCGGAGTCAGTGAACTTCTTCAACACGCCTCAGTTCGCCGCGCCATGGGTGGAACTCAGCAGTCCCGGCTTCGGCTCGATCACCAACACACTCAACGACGGACGCGCGTTCCGGTTCCAGTTGAAATTCGTGTTCTAACCGCGCGTCACATGCGCGGAGCGTAGTAGCCTTTGCGGGCCCGCACGACCATGAACTTGCGGCCCCTCACCTTGACATCCACCGCGTGGTAAAGCCCGTCCGCCTTCAGCGGCTCAGGACGGTAAAAGATGTTGTACTGGTGCCGCAGCTCGTTGGCGATGTTCTCAAAGTGCTGGGTCAGGTCGTCGACCTTGAAGGGGAAGAACGTGATCCCGCCGGTCTCGACGGCGAAGTAGTTCAGGATCTTGTCCCCGTCGCTCTGGTTGCGCGAGATGTTGGTCGAGATCGAGTAGATCACCACATCCGCTTTGTGGGCTTGTTCGAGCGCCTGGTCGCGCGAATAGCGGCTGTTATTGTCGTCACCGTCGCTGATGATGATCATCGCGCGGCGGAACTTGTGGCGCGGCTGGTCCTTGCTCAGCTTGTCGCGGCAAGCGAAGAAGATCGCGTCGTAGAGCGAGGTGCCGCCACCCGGGCGCAGGTTGCGGACGCCCTTTTCGAGGTCGCCCAGGTTGTCCGTCAGATCCGCCACCAGCGCGGCTTCGGTATCAAATCCGACGACAATTGCCCGGTCCACCTTCGGCCGCATCACCTGGCGCAGGAACTCAAGCGCTGCTTCCTGCTGGAACTTGAACCGGTCGCGGATCGAGTTGCTGGTGTCGACGAGGATTGCCAGCCGCAACGGGAGGTCGCTCTCCGACATGAACTCGGCGATCGACTGCCGGTTCTTGCCCTCGAACACCTCGAAGTCTTCCTTCTTGAGGTCGGTGATGAAACGGCCCCGCTTGTCCGACACGCTGAAAAGGATATTGACGCGCGTGACGTCCATGATGATGCGGCCTGCGTCATCGGGGACCACGGGTTGTTGCGGCTGCACGGTGGAGGGTTGTTGTGCGATCACGGCGACAGCAGCGGCGCCCAGGGCAACGGTGATGAGCAGGGCAGATTTCACGGCAGGAACTCCTGCCCTCGATTATAGGGGTCCGCCGAGGTAGTGCTCAAGCCCGGGCGGCAGCGGCGAAACCACGGTTACGCGCTGTCCGGATGCGGGCGAGGTGAAGCTGATCCGGTAGGCGTGCAGGAATTGGCGCCCCAGTTCACACTTCGGAGCGCCGTACAAAGTGTCGCCGGCGATGGGGTGGCCGATCGAAGCCAGATGCACCCGGATCTGGTGGGTGCGCCCGGTGTGGATGTCCACTTCGAGGTAGGTGTGGCGCGCGAAACGGCGGATCACGCGGAATTCGGTGTGGGCGGCGCGGCCGCGGCCGGTCTTCGTGGTCATACGGGTGCGGCGGACCGGATCCCGCTCGATCGGAGTCCGAATGTGGCCCCAGTCCTGCCGGACCACCCCGTGGACCAGCGCGAGGTACGTCTTTTCCACCGTCCGAGCGGCGAACTGCGACGCCAGCGCCCGGTGCGACGCATCGTCCCTGGCAACCAGCAACACTCCGCTCGTGTCCTTGTCGATCCGGTGGACGATCCCGGGACGAAGCGGGCCGCCGGTGGCCGAAAGCGACTGGAAGCGATGCAGGAGCGCATTGACCAGCGTTCCCGAGTATGTTCCGGCGCCAACATGGACCACCATGCCCGCGGGTTTGTCCACCGCCACCACGGCCGGGTCCTCGTACAGGAACCGCACCGGCAGATCCTCGGCGAAGGCGCGGAGCGGGGGCGGGGCGGCAGCGGGCTCCACCTCGATCACCTGGCCCGCACGCACTGCCATGGACGCACGTGCCGGTCCGCCGTCCACGCGGACGCGGCCCGCCTTGATCCATTCCTGGATGCGGGAACGGCTGAAGTCCGCCAGCTCGCGTTGCAGGTAGTGGTCGAGCCGCTGTCCCGCTGAGGATGCGGACGGCACAAGTTTCATGGCTTCCGTGCCGCCGGATAAACTGGAATTGTGGTTCGTAGCGCTATTGTACCGGTAGCCGGGTTGGGCACCCGGCTGCTTCCCGCGACCAAGTCGCAGCCCAAGGAGATGCTTCCGGTGGCACGGAAGCCGATCGTGCAGTATGTCGCCGAGGAACTGGTGGCCAGCGGCGTGGAAGACATCCTGTTCGTCACAGGCCGGGGCAAGTCCTCGATCGAGAATCATTTCGACGCCGACCCGGAGCTTTCCAACCAGCTTGCGGCGGCAAAGAAGGCAGACCTGCTGCGCGAAGTCGATTTCGCCGACATGCCGTGCAATTTCTTCTACACCCGCCAGCGAGTCCAGCGCGGACTGGGAGACGCTATCCGGTGCGGCGAGAACTTCGCGGGTGAGCAGCCGTTCGTGGTGGCGCTCGGCGATTCGATTCTCGGGTTGCACGCGCAGTCGCAGACCCTGCGGCGGATGATTGAGTTGTTTGAGTCCAAGCGCGCCAGTTGCGTCGTAGCGGTGGAAGAAGTGCCCGAACACGAGGTCTCGCAGTACGGCATCATCCAACCCGTCGACGCGGACGGTGATGTGTACCGCGTGTCGAACCTGGTCGAGAAGCCCGCCGCCGGCTCCGCGCCCAGCCGTCTGGCGATCGCCGGGCGATACGTGTTCGCGCCGATCATCTTCGACATGATCCGCAACGTGGAACCGGACCGCCGCGGCGAGATCCAGCTTACCAATGCCATGCGGCTGTTGTGCGAGGAGGGACGGCGCGTGTTTGCCGTCAAGCTCGCGCCCGGGGAGAAGCGGTACGACATCGGCAACTTCCCGAGCTATTACGAGACTTTTGCCGAATTTGCTCTCGCCGACCCGGATCACGGACCCGCGTTCCGGGCCCGTTTGCTGGAACTGTTGGGCGTCAAATAGATGGCCTCAGCCGGGCGGTGGGCCGTACTGGCTGTCATCGTCTGCGCGGCGCGGTTCGCTCACAGCGGGATTATCTGGGTCGAGGAGGCCTACCCGGGATCCGCAGCCGTCCAGATGTTGCACGGCGCGGTTCCGTACCGCGACTTTTTCTACGACAAGCCGCCGCTATCCGCCGCGATCTATGTTCTGTGGGGCGCCTGGCCGGGCGTGGCCTCGCGGCTGGCAGCGTCCTTGTACGTGCTGCTCTGCGCGTGGCTCGCTCACCGCCTGGCCGGGGGCTGGGCGGGCGCACTGATGGCGTTCTTCCTGACGTTCTACGTTCCCGCGGCGGTGATCCCCCTTGCACCGGACCTGCTCCTCGCAGCACCGCACCTGGCCGCGATGGTGCTGGCCAGAGAGGGCCGTCCGTTCGTGGCGGGCGCCATGGCCGGGTTGGGACTGCTGATCCACGTGAAGGCTGTGTTCGTGGCGCCGGTGCTGATTCTATGGTGTCCGGCCGGCGTGCTGCGAGTGATCGCGGGATTCGCGGGTGTCACGGCGGCGTCGCTCGCGCTTCTGGCCGCGGCAGGAGCGCTCCAGGGATATTGGGATCAGGTGTGGGTGTGGGGCCGGGGATATGCTGCTGACCCTTTGTACGAAGCACCGGTTCGCGAGGGGTTGATGCGAACTCTCAACTGGCTCGGATTCCACGCCGCCGCGGTGGTTGGTGGACTCGCGGCGATCCGGCGCGATTGGAAATTGGCGGCTTGGTTTGGAATCGCTCTAGCCGGTGCGCTGCTGGGAGCACGGTTCGCGCCGCGCTACTACTTTCTGCCGCTGGTTCCGCTCGTGGCCGCGGCAGCCCGGGGACCTGCGTTGTGGATGGCTGTGCTGGCATTGATTCCGCTGGTGCGGTTCGGGCCAAGATACGTGCAGGTGGCGGCTGAGGGCGGCGCGAACTGGGCCGACACTGCGATGGCACGCGACAGCCACGCGGCGGCAGCGCGGATCCTGGAGCGGTCCACTCCAGCGGACACGCTATTCGTTTGGGGATACCGTCCGGAGATCCTGTGGGAGACGCGTCTGCGGCTGGGCGCTCCATTCCTCGATTCGCAGCCGCTCACGGGAGTCCTGGCGGACCGGCACCTGCGGGACAGCCGCCCCACGTTCGCCGCGCTCGGCGCCCGGAACCGCGCCCGCCTTGTCGCGTTGCGGCCTACGTTCGTTGTTGACGGACTGGGGCCGTACAACCGGGAACTCGCGATTACCACATATCCGGAGCTCGCCCGGTGGATCGGCGAAAATTACCAGGAGATTGCGCGGACGCCGGGGTGCATTGTCTACCGTCTTCGTTGAATCCGCGCCCGTCAGCCGTTCATCAGAGAGACATGAAACCCAATACAGGATTGACTGACGCGCAGCGGTCCGGACTGGTGGCGATTCTCAGCCACACGCTGGCCGACTTGCACGTGCTGTACGTGCAGACACGGGGATTCCACTGGAACGTCACGGGTCCGCACTTCAACGATCTGCACAAGTTCTTCGAAGCCCAGTATGACGAGCTTGCCGGGAGCATTGATGAGGTGGCCGAGAACATCCGGTATCTCGGAGAGAAGGCGCCCGCGAGCATGGCGGCGTTCCTGTCGCTCGCCCGGATTCAGGAGAGCGCCGGTGCGCCTTCCTCGCGCGAAATGATTCAGGCTCTGCTGAGCAACCACGAGTCCGTGGCCCGCTCGTTACGGGGAGATATCGAGAAGGCAGGGGGGCTCGGCGCCGCTGATGTCCAGGACTTCCTGACCGGACTGCTCGAACAGCACGATAAGATGGCGTGGATGCTCCGGGCTATGCTCGAATAAACCGCGAGCCCATTCGTCGTTGACAGTCCACTGATATCGCCGCCAACCCCAGTGCGCTGGAGTTGTTATCCTGGAGCCCGATGGACTCATCCGTGCTCGCCGCGGGACTCGCGAGCCTGGGGTATCCGGGGTTTCGCCATTTGGCCGGCGGCACTGCTCCGGATCCAGGGACGCTCCTCCTATCGGTGGTCAGCTCGGACGACGTCGAGGTCCGGGTCCTGGAGGCGCTGCCGTGGCTAGTGCTCGAGTTCAGCGAGATGGACTGGGACAGATTGGTGGCGGGCAACCGCGGCGATCGGGGAATTGTGGATCAGCTTGTTGCGGTGGAGGGGACAACTCGAACGCCTGCGGTCGGGCCGGGAAGATACGCTTTGCCAGGCTTCAATGACGGATGCTGAGCGAAAGTGGCTGCGCGGTCAGCGGTCGAGTGAGGCGCGGCGGTCGAATCTGTTGACGGATCTCGGTCCCGGATTGCTTCACTATGCCAGGTGAGCAGCTGCCAGAGCCGTGGCTCTCGTTCCTCACCGGGATCGATGCGGCGCTGGATCAACCCGTAGTCATTCACTGTATTGGCGGGTTCGCGATTGTGATGCTCTACGGTAAGCGAGGCGGAATTCCTCCAGAGGCTGGCCGGAGACGGATCAGAGTTCCACGACCGGCATGGGGTGCGCCTGCAGATCGTTGGAGTTGCCACCGTTCCTGAGAACTACGAGGACCGGCTATTGAGTCTCGCCTAATATAGTGACACGCGCGCCAGTCGGCGCTACAATGGTGCATGGTGACTCACCGCCGCGATTTCCAAGCACTCGAGCAAAGGCGCAAGCAGGCTGCCCGTCTGTTCGCCAATGGGGAAACCGTCCTAGCTTCTGTGGCCCGTCAACTCAAGGTCAGCCGGCAGAGCGTCTGCCGCTGGTATCACGAGTGGAAGGAAGGTGGAGCCAAAGCCTTAAAGGCAGCAGGCCGGGCGGGGCGCAGGCCGCGGCTTTCGGCGGCACAACTCCGCAAGGTAGAAAGGGCGCTCCGGCAGGGACCCGCTGCACATGGCTTCAGCGGTGAACTGTGGACGCTGCCACGGGTGGCCAAGACGATCGAGCAGGTCACTGGCGCCAAATTCCATTCCGGCCATGTTTGGAAGATCCTGGGATCGCTCAACTGGACCGTCCAGAAACCCACCGAGCAAGCCAAGGAACGGAACGAAGACAAGATCCAGTATTGGAAGGACGTCCGCTGGCCCGAGCTAAAAAAAACGCTGCACGGCAAAAAGCCTGGATCTTCTTCCAGGATGAATCAGGTTTCACCCAAAAGCCCGCGGTCCGCACCACCTGGGCACCCAAAGGCAAGACCCCGGTCCTGAAATCACGCGGCAACCACTGGAGCAAGACCTCGGTGGCAGCGGCCCTGGGTTACCGCTGGGATGGCAGCCGTGCCCGGTTGTTCGCCCGTACCAAGCCGGATAGCTTCGACGCCGCCAGCCTGACCGGCTTTCTGAAGCAACTCAAGAAATTTGTGGCTGGCAGCCCGGTCATCCTGGTCTGGGATCATTTGCCGGCGCATCGCAGCAAATTCATGCAGCACTTCCTGTTGAAACAGCGGTCCTGGCTGACGATTGAATGGTTGCCCAGCTACGCGCCCGATCTCAATCCCACCGAAGGAGTTTGGTGCAACATCAAGGGGCGCGAGATGGCCAACTTCTGTCCGGACCGGATGGAGGAGGCGGTCTCGCGGTTCCGGCGAGGCCTCCAGCGCGTCAGCCATACTCGCGGGCTCGCATTTTCCTTTCTCCATCATGCGGGGCTCTTTTTTTGACAACGTCGTCACCGTATTATGCGAGACTCAATAATTCCAATGTTCGCTGATGCGTTTCGTTGGCTTAAGCTGTTCGCACTCGAAGCACACGATTTGGCGCTGTCGAAACTCGATCGCAATTCGGCTCGCGACCGTGAGGACGTGAGGTTCCTCGCCAGCCGCGCGCCGCTCGATCCTGTGATCCTGGTGGACCGGTATCACTCGGAGATGCGGCCGTATCTTGTGAATGTCGACCGGCACGACCTCACCATCCATCTGTGGCTGGACATGTTGGAGGGATCGTGACCCGCCCGGACTACTAGGCGGCTCCGAAGATCTCCTTCATCCGGCGCGCGGCAAACTTCTCGTCACCCGGGTCGTTCATAAACACCGTGAACTCCAGACCCTTGCCGCCTGCCGCGCGCAGGACCACGATCCGTGGATCACCATCGCGGAGCTGCTGTTCCACTTGACGGACGGTGAGCTTTATGCGGGTCTCGTCCCATGTGACCTTCACGCGGTGAACCCGGCGCGTCCGGTCAAACGGCGTCTTCTCGGCGTTCAATCCGATCTTCTTGAACGCGTCGATGAGGAAGGCCGCCTGGCGCGCCGACTCGCGGTCCACTGCGTCGAAATCGGTCTTGGCGTATTTCTCCAGCGCCACCCAGAGCCCGATCATCTCCTCGCGGTTGACCTTCATCCCGCGGCCCAGGGAGTCCGAGTGCGGACTCGAATTGAGCCACGCGGCCCGGATCAGATCTTTGCGGCCGGCGAGAATCCCCGAGCTCTGCGGACCCCGGATGTGCTTTCCACCGCTTACGGCGATCAGGTCGATACCGAGCGCGGCCAGCTTGGTGATGTTGCCCCAGGGCGGCAGCATGTTGGCGGCGTCGATCAGCACCGGGACGCCAGCCTTCTTCGCGATCCGCATCGTCTCCTCGATCGAAACGCCCGGATCCTTTTCCCAGTCGTGAGAGGTTCCGCCGAGGAAGTAGATCATCGCGGTCTTGGGTCCCAGCGCGGCGGCCAGGGCGGAGGCGCCTTCCACTTCGACGATCTTGACGCCGGTGTTGCGTACCGCGTGATCGTAGCCGTTGCGATGTCCCTTCTGGATCACGACGTCCGCCTTCATGCCGGTCAAATCCGGAAGCTGGCGGACCTTGGCGTTGTCCTCTCCGGTCAGGCAGGCGCACGTGCCGAGGCAGATCGCTCCCGCGGCGCCTGAGGCCACCAGGGCGGACTCGGTGCCCGCGAGCTTGGCGATCCTCTCGCCGACGGCGTCCTTCACTTCCTCGAGATACACGTAGTCGCGCGAGGCTTCCGCCATCGCAGCGTGGATCTCCGGCGACATCTTCGATGCGCCAATCGTGGTCATGGTGCCCTGAAAGTTGATCAGGGGACGGATTCCCAATTGCGAATAGATTCCCGCTGTGGGCGCCTTCTTGGCGGCGGAGATGCCGAGCTTGGAAAGCGGGCCTGAGGCGGCGAGCGCGGCGATGGCTTTTCTGCGGCTGGTCATGTTCATGATTAGATCACACTCGCAAACTTGAAACGGGGATAATCGTTGGAGCGTCGCAAATGCCATGAAGCGCGCCCTCCTCTGCCTGGCGGCCCTCGGTGCCGCACCCCTGCTCGCCCAGCGCGAGTACCGCCCGTTCCGGGATTACCGCCGGCACTATCTGTCGGTTGGCGCGGGCGCGGCGCAACCGGGCGCCGACATCAAGCCTCTGCTCGCCAATAGTCCGCTGTTCCGGTTCACGTACGGATACCGGTTCCACCGCTACTTCCAGGCCGAGTCAGGGCTCGACTCCGTGTTCTACGCGGCCAAGGTGCGCGACTTCTACGAATCGCGGTTCGGCGATCTGCGGATCCGGGACTATCAGTTCATGTGGCCGTCCGGCGGACGCGCGATCGTGCCGCTGGCGGGCAACAAGCTGTTGCTTTCGGCAGGTGGCGGCGGAGCCTATCTCCGGTACCAGGAGCGGATCCGGCAGCCGTTCGGCGATTCGTTGCGGCTCGATTGTCCCGTGTGCGCGGCCCGGAGCGGATGGGGATACTACGGCCTGTTGGGAGCGAGCGTGGCGCTGGACCGGGCGCAGCAGTTGCGGCTCGGCGTGTCCACGCGGGTCGTACGCGGCGACACGCGCGGGGATCCGTTCGGCAACATCCCGGGCACCACGACGAAAGACACCTGGATCAACTCCGCGGTGGAATTTACGTTCAGTTTTTGAGCGGATCGTCCGACAATAGAGGGAATGAGTCCCAATCTTTCCGGCCGTGTTGCCCTGGTCACCGGCGCATCGCGAGGCCTTGGAGCCGCGATCGCGACCAAGCTCGGCGCGTGTGGCGCGCGGGTGTGCGTCAACTATTGGGCCAGTGAAGCCAAGGCGCGCGCGGTGTGCGCGGCGATCGAGCAGAGCGGTGGCGCCGCCGCGGCATGCAAGGCCGACTCGCGGGACGAGGCGCAGGTGCGCGGAATGGTGGAGGGGATCCGGAAGCTGTGGGGGCCGGTGGACATCCTGGTGGTCAACGCAACTGGGCCGCAGCCTTTCCTGTCTGTCGAGGAGCAGACCTGGCAGTCGTATCTGGATCAGTTGGAGTTCTTCGTCAAGTCCCCGCTGATCCTGCTGAAAGAGTGTCTGCCGGCGATGAAGGAACGGCGCTACGGCCGCGTGATTCAGATCGGCAGCGAGGTGTTCGAACTGGGCAATCCACGGTTTGCCAACTATGTCGCCGCCAAGGGAGCGCAATATGGCCAGACACGTTCCTGGGCACGCGAACTCGCGCCGTGGGGCATTACCGTGAACCTGGTTGCTCCGGGCTGGATTCCGACCGAACGCCACGACGGCACCAGTCCGGCGGATCTTGCGATCTACGCCGCGGCAGTTCCCATGAAGCGGCAGGGCGTGCCCGACGACGTCGCCGCGGCCGTGGCCTACCTGGCATCAGCGGAGGCCAATTTCGTGACTGGCCAGAAGATCGCGGTCAACGGCGGGAACACACTGGAATAACCGGTCAGACCGGCCGGCGCAGCAGTAGCAAAAAGAACGGACCACCCGCCAGCGCCGTAATCACGCCCACTGGAATCTCGGCCTGCGGCAACGCCGTCCGCGCCACCGTGTCGCACACCACCAGAAACGCCGCCCCAAGCAGGAATCCGCAAGGAATCAGGAGCCGGTGATCGGCGCCCGCGCGCAGCCGCAGCGCATGGGGCACGATCCAGCCGAGGAAGCCGATCGGTCCGGTGAGGCAGGTGACCGAGGCGGTGAGCAGCGATCCCGCCACGTACCCCAGCCGGACCAGCGGCGCGGTGTCCACGCCACGCGATTCGGCCCATAATGCCTTCAATGACCGGGAAGCGAATGCCCTGCTGCGGCTCATTAAGGGCAGCTGTCCAGGCGACAAATAGTTCCAGCGAGTGCTTCGCCAGACGCGAAGTTGGATACGCGGTAGCGATACGCGACGTCAAGTGATGGGAGCGACCGCTCGAGCTGCAAAAGACGAAAAGAGTGTGCGCCCCCACACTCCTTCCTATATCTCTGATTGGTTGGTCACAGATGTGGCTGAACCATTCGGCGTGTCATCCGAGGCCCCATTTCCGTCGATTGAATGACTGCGGTTTGGGCGCCTCCGCTACGCACTACCATAGAAGACGTGGAAGGACCTACGATAACGGCGATTCTAGACTTGGCCCGGCGTCACGGCGTCACCTATCAGCCCACCGAAGCGGACGCCTGGGCGAACCACGTAACCCGGTTGGCGGACGACGATGTCGTTCTCGACGAGATTGAGCTGCTTCTGGTTGAACTGGAGCGTTCGGGGTACCTCAGTGGTCCGGACGCGGCGCGTCTCCAGGTGAACTATCTGCGGGAAGCCAGGTTGTGAGCTTCGACCCGTTCAACGATTTCGACTCACGCGGCTACCTTCGGAATGCGTTCGGAGAGAAGGACCCGGACATCATCAAGCATCTGGAGCACCGGTCCTTCGTCGCGGGCATTTCGAAGGCGTTCGGACACCTGGGGTCGATTCCCTATCTCACGTACCGCGACGTCCTCCAGGTCCATCAGATTTTGTTCGGCAGTGTTTACCCCTGGGCCGGACAGGATCGGCGGCAGACGGCTCCCGACATTGCCGTGAGCAAAGGGTCTGTGCTCTTTGCTCACCCTAACGACGCTGAAGCCGCTGTCTCCTACGCGCTGAACCTCGGGACCGACAAATCGGCGCTGGCGGCAAAGCCCGGTGAAGTGTTGGGCTACTTGGCCTACGGGCACCCTTTTCTCGACGGCAATGGGCGAACCATCATGGTCGTTCATACGGAGCTCGCCAACCGTGCCGGCATTAGCATCGACTGGGCCGCCACGAGCAAGACGGCCTATCTGAACGCCCTCACCCAAGAAATCGAGCGGCCAGGAGCCGGGCACCTGGACAACTACCTCAGGCCCTTTCTTCGTGAGGCTGTCGGTATGGAGCGACTGGCCGAGCATGTGCTCACGGCCAGGGGCCTCGACGGCCGCGCGAGCGGCAGGGCCAAGGATGAGAACCGGGTGGCAGGCAGAGTGTCCGACCCCGAGGTCCGCGCTCGCTACAACGAACAGAGGATGTACCGGCAAGGAGTAGAAAAGGAGCGCGACGCCGATGAATGGGAACGGTGAACGGGTACCAACGAAGCGCACTCTGACGGTCCAGCAGCGAAGCGCTCTCAATGAAGTCCCGCCTGAACTCGAGTGGCTGGCCAACATCGCCAACGACAAAACGCGGCGGGCATACGAGAACGACGTTGGGGAGTTCTCCGCCTTCATGGGCATTCGCTGCCCGGCGGAACTTCGGACGATTGACTGGCCAGAAGATCGCGGTCAACGGCGGGAACACACTGGAATAACGGTTCAGACCGGACGGCGCAGCAGCAGCAAGAAGAACGGACCACCCGCCAGCGCCGTGATCACGCCCACTGGAATCTCGGCCTGTGGCAACGCCGTCCGCGCCACCGTATCGCACACCACCAGAAACGCCGCCCCAAGCAGGAATCCGCAAGGAATCAGGAGCCGGTGATCGGCGCCCGCCCGTAGCCGCAGCGCGTGGGGCACGATCCAGCCGAGGAAGCCGATCGGTCCGGTGAGGCAGGTGACCGAGGCGGTGAGCAGCGATCCCGCAACGTACCCCAGCCGGACCAGCGGCGCGGTGTCCACGCCACGCGATTCGGCCCATTCCTCACCCACTGCCAGCAGATTCCACTGGCGCGCCCGGGCAAACACCACCGCGGCCACCGCCACCACCACACCGGCCAGCAACGCCACCGTCCCATAGCCCGACGGCTCGATCCCGCCCATCAGCCACCGGACGATTGTGAACGACTGCCCGTAGTCGGCCAGGCTGTGCAGGAAGAGAATCAGCGCGATGTTGATGCTGTTCGCCGTGACGCCCGCCAGCAGCAGCGTGTGCGGCGACATACGCCGCCCCGCCGATGCCACCCGCATAACGGCCAGCAGAACGAGCGCCGCTCCCGCCAGTCCGGTGACACCGGCCCACTGCTGGACCCCGAAGAAGATCGCCGACACGGCCCCCAATGAGGCGCCACTCGATACCCCCAATGTGTAGGGATCGGCAAGCGAATCCCGGACGAGCGTCTGGAACAGGAGTCCAGCGGTGGCGAGCGCGCCTCCGGCAAGCGCCGCAAGCAGCACGCGCGGCAGGCGGATCGTGAACAGGATCGAGTGCGCCTCGGTGCCCGGAGTCCAGGCACGGCTCCAATCAAGACGGGCCGGGCCGAGCAGGGGCGCTACGGCGAGCACCAGCGCCAGGACACCCGCTGAGGCGGCCACCCACAGGATCACGCGCCGAGCCATGGCTCCGGATCCACGTCGAACACACGCGCGAACGTTGACGGATCGAGGTCCCAGGCGTCGATCCGGCCCGCGCGCAGTGCGATTGTCCGGGTTGCGAAACGGCGCGACAGGCGAAGATCGTGCGTCACAGCGGCCACCAGGGCGCCGGACTTCGCACGCGCCGCGAGCAACGAATAGACCGCGAGCTGGTACTTGGGGTCCAGGTGTGCGGCGGGCTCGTCGAGCAGAAGAACCGGCGCGCTCTGGGCAAGTGCCGCGGCCAGGACGACGCGCTGCTTTTCGCCGCCGCTCAGGGTGCGGAAGTCGCGGTCCCGAAGCTCAAACGTTCCGGTCTCGCGCATGGACTGCTCGACATGCGCATGGTCGGCGGGGGATTCGAAGAGCCGGTCGGCGTGGGGCGCGCGTCCCATCAGCGCCACTTCGTAGGCGGTGAACGGAAACTGCAGGTCCACCGATTGTGGCACGAACGCGGCGGCGCGGCTCAGTTCCGTCCGCGTCCAGGCACGCAGCGGCCGCCCGTCGAGCTCGCAGATTCCGCCGTACCGCCGCAACCCGGCAAGCAGTGCCACCAGCGTCGACTTGCCCGCGCCATTGGGCCCCACGATCACGGTGAGCTCACCGGGGGACAAATCGAGCGCGTCTACGCTGAGCGCCAGGTGCGATCCGTACCGCACCGACGCTCCCGACAGCCGGTATCCCCGGCTCACCGGAGCATCTCCGCGAACAGACGCGCGGCTTCCACCATTCTCGGTCCGGCGACGACGAAGGCGTCGTTCGACACGGGAATCACCTTCTTCGTCCGGACCGCCCGCAGCGTTGGGTACTTGCCCCAAAGCCGGATGATCCCGTCGCGTTTCTCCGGGCTCAAAGCCTCGCCCGACGCCATCTCCGCCATATCGATCAGGATGTCCGGGTCGCCCGCGATCAAGTGTTCAGCCGAGATCTTTGGGTAAGGAGCGGCGGATCCCGAGAACACGTTCCGCCCGCCGGCGGCTTCGAGAATCTCGTTGAGGTAGGATCCCGGGCCGGTGGCGATCAGCCCTTCCACCGTCCCCGGATTCCGTCCAACAATGAACGCCACCTTGCGCGCGGGCCGCTTTGAGGTTTGGGCCCGGATCTGATCCAGATCACGCTGAATCGCGGTGGCCAGGCCAGCCGCCCGCTCTTGAGTTCCAGTGGCAGCGCCGATCGTGCGGATCGCATCGAGCACTTCGCGCACCGATCCATGGCGGACATCGACTGTCCGCCATCCCAGCCGCCGCATCTTGTCCGGAATGCCCAGGCCGTTGTTCTCGGCGGCAATCAAATCCGGCTTCAGCGCTGTCACCCGCTCGAAGTCGATTTGGGCGAAGCTGCCGATCTTGGGCAGCGCCCGCGCCTGCGCCGGATACCGGCAGTATGTCGTGACACCCACGGTCCGGTCTCCGAGCCCCAGGGCAAAGAGCATTTCGGTAATGCTCGGTGACGTCGAGACGATTCGCCGTGGCGCGGCGTCACCTGCCCACGCCAGCAGAAATGCGCGGCGGTACATCAGGCGTCGACCAGCCGGATCATGCTGATGTTGACGGTAAGAACGCGGTCGTCCGGTGGCGCCATCCAGGTTGGCGACGCGCTGATCTCAACCGCGTATTCAGGCGCGTCCCCAACCGGAGCTTCGATCACGAACAGTCCGCTGCGGTCCAAGTTCCACGGGCCGGCGTCTGAGCCGTTCACCGACACTTGCACGCGCACCGGCTGTCCCTGCCGGAACATCGTCTCGTGCGCGTAGCCGCGGATCCGCAGCTTTTGCCGGCCCGGCTTGACCCGCCGGAGCCGGGCCGATGCCCGCTCGGCGATCCAGCGGTACTTGTTGCCGAAGACGCCCTCGAGGCCGTACCATCCGGAGCCGAGCTTCCCGGCGTGCCCAGGCAGGGTGAAATCGATCAGATCCTCGCGATCTCCAGGGTACAGCTCCTTTCGTTCGTCGGACCGGATCAGGTTGTAGACTCCTCCCTCGTTCGCGGCACTGTAGCCGCAGGAGCGGCAGCGGAGCGTCTCCTCGGGATCGCGCTCCACCGGACCCCGGCAATCCGGGCAACGCAACAGCGTCTCGAACTGGCGGAACCGTGGCGCACCGGCCGGCGCGGTCCCTTCCTTGCGGCAGAATGCGGCGATGGTTCCGCCCAGTAGGCGCGCCGGAACCCAGTCCGATCCGTGCCGGTCAATTCTGCGTCCCGCCTGGACAATGGCCCGCTCGGCCCATCCACGTTGGGGAAGGAACACCTCGTATTCCTTGGCGGGAAAGTGGCGTTCGATCAGGAGCTGCCAGTCCTTGAGACCCATCCGGTGGTTCTGCCGGATGCCGAAGCTCTCCTCCTGATCCGCGCCAATGACGTCCTTGACCAGGAATCCGAGCAGGCCCCGGTCATACAGCCACCGCTCCCACGGCTTCATCTTCTCGTAATAGGGACACCGGTAGAGCCGCAGTGTCAGCAGCCGCCGGATGGGTTCGTCGCCAAACAGGAACACCCCGCCCGGCATCAGCACGCGCTTGGCCTCGCGGAACACGGCGTCGAGATCCTGAAACTGGCTCAGGGTCTGGAAGGTCATGACGAAGCGGAGCGAGCCGTCCGGAAACGGAAGGTTCAGCGCGTCTCCCGCCATCCGGACCGGGGCTCGCGACAGTCCCCAGTGATCCATCAGGAACACGCCGTGGCGCAGTGCGTCCGCCGAGATGTCCAGTGCGAATCCGTCGGCGCCGAACTCATTGGCCAGCATATAGCTGGTGTGGCCGGCGTTGGCTCCGATCTCGAGGAACGGCGACAGCTCTCCGGCGAAGGCCAAGTGGTTGCGGATCAGCGTCCCGCGCTTCAAGTTGTCCTGCGCGTAGTCCTCGATGGCCCGTTCCGGCTCGCCGAGCGAGGCGAAGTTGTGGAACTCCACCTGGGCCCGTTTCACCGATATCGCTTGCGGCTCCATCACCTGGTCCATTGTCCCTCTTTCATGGTCCGCTCGGGGCGCGGGGCGGGATTGGCGCGTGGGTCGGAGGCGAAGAGCAGGAGATTCGCGGTGACGCCAGGTTCGAGCTTGGCGGACGGAGGGTCGGCCGTCACAAACTTGTTCCAGGCGGCGAGCTTTTCGGATCCGGCCGGGATGGGGGTT
The DNA here is from genome assembly GCA_016871015.1 of Acidobacteriota bacterium. GTDB lineage: Bacteria > Acidobacteriota > Terriglobia > Bryobacterales > Bryobacteraceae > SYLY01. The sequence goes on from VFZX01000033.1 coordinate 28,973, forward strand.
TCGGCTTGGGTTCCGATTCGCTGGACGCGGGTCCCCGAGACTACAACCGCCGATGGGGCCACGGAGTCCATGCCGGGGTTCAGCAGGGTCGCGCCGAGGATCACGATCGCCGGATCGGGAGCCGGCGCGCAGCCCCACGGAATCAGGAGAAGTGCCAGCAGAACCTGCTTCATGCGTCCAACAGCGTCTCAACCGTTAGCGAACTGAGCGTATCGACGAGCAAGTCCGGTTGCGCCCGGCGCAGCTCCTCGGCGGGAGCTACACCCGTCGCCACGGCAACCGACCGGACACCGTTCGATTTGGCGGCGTACACGTCGTTGGGATGATCGCCGACGAGCCACACTGGGGTGGCCGGGCCAGTCCAGCCGGCCCGTGCCGCCTGGCGTAGCGCCAGGTGAACCAGCCCGGCCCGCTCGTGCGCCTGCTCCGCGAACGCGCCGAAGCGGAAGTGCCGCCGCAGCCCCGCGCGTTCCATCTTGCGCCAGCCGATGCGGCTGAGGTTGCCGGTCACGAGCGCCGCCGGGATTCCGCGCCGCGACAGTTTGGCGAGGAGCGGGCGCACGCCCGGGCACACCTTGTCGTGGAGTGCTGGAGGCGAGTTGCGCAGATAAATTCTCTGAGCTGCGGCGACCAGCGCTGGCATGTGGCGGGCGATATCCCGGGGAGGCGCTCCAGCGCGCCGCAGCATTTCTTCGAGGATCTTGCGGTCGAGCATCCCCTGAACAGGGATTCCGTCCGTGCTGGTTGCCAGTCCGGTGATATTGCGGACGGCGGCTTCGAGCGCCTGGCGATGGTGTGGTCCGGCCTTGCGGATCAAGGTCCCGTCAATGTCGAACAGGATCAACGCGGCCGCGGCTGCCATCCTCTCCAGGGTAGCAGCGGAACACCAGCAGGTGGCCGAAGAGCGCCGTGGTCACCAGGAACGTGGGCAGCCAGATGTAGGGCGCCTCGGCCAGGATCGCGTTGGACGGATCGTCCGTAAACACGCGGAACGGGCTGGGAAAGGTGAGCATTCCCATGCCGGCGACGTTGAGCAGCAATCCGAGTCCGAGCAGGTTCCACCCGATCAGCACGGGCCGGGTGAGCTTCCCCTTCCACGCGAGCCAGGCCACCCCTGCCGCCGTGACTGCGGTCACGGCATCGAAGTTCCGGCCCAGGTAGGTCATGTGGACTGGCAGCAACCCCTCGGAGTACAGGGAATGCAACAGCAGCTCCACCGGGAGCCGGAACACCTGATAGCCCACCAGGACCCACAGCGGGAGTCCGGTGGCCAGCCGTCTCCCGTAGGGGGAGAGTGCCAGGGCCACCGTGGTCCCGGCGCAAACCAGCATGAGCCGCAGCATGTTTGGCGGCGTGCCGCTGAAATCGGTGGTGACACCGCTCTGCGCGAGGAACGCCGGAATCGCCAGTACCGCCACGATCGCCCCTGCGGCGATGAACAGGTCGCGGCTGAGCTTTTCCTTGGGATGCTTCAGGCGTCTACCGGAGAATCCCGCGGCCGCCAGATGTGCAACCGCCATTACCAACGCGACTACGGTGAACAGCAATGCAGTCATGGAACGCCATTGTACCGTGGGCCAAAAATTTTCCTGGGGAAGGAACAAACCGAACCCGGACTTCGTCGTCAGGTTAACAAAGGGACGAACATCTCCGCGCGAACACCCTTTCCCCAACCATCCAAATGATCGCGCGGAGATGCCCTCAGGTTGCTACATCACTATAACACCGTTTGAATATTCCCGGTTGCAAAAAAATGTGTTTCGCCACGATTTTTGCCCGGATCACCCCTCGAACCGGTTACTTGCGGCGCATCGCTTTCTCGATATCGGCTGGTTTCCGCGGCAACCTGCGGGATAACACCTCGGCTCCATTCTTCGTGATGAGGACCATGTCCTCGATCCGGACGCCGATCTGTTCCTCCGCGATGTAAACACCGGGCTCGATCGTGATCACCATTCCGGGCTTGAGCTCGAGCGCTGGATCCGTCAAGTCATGGACATCCAGGCCGACGTGGTGGCCGAGGGAATGCAGATAGAACTTCTCCAGTCCATGGGCGTTGACGTACTTGAGCGCGATGCCGTTGAGGGAGTCCTCCCCGGTGCCGAGCAGTTTCATCCCCGGTTTCGCCGCCTGGATGGCGGCCTCCTGCGCGCCGATGACCACCTCGTACACTTCCCGTTGGCGTGGGGTGAACCGGCCGCTCACAGGGATCGTGCGCGTCAGATCGGCCGCGTAACCAGTGCATTCCGCCCCAACGTCCATCAGCAACAGTTCGCCCCGGTCCATACGCCGCCGATTCAAAGCGTAGTGCAGGATTACCGCGTTGGGGCCGGCGGCTACGATCGGGGAGTAGGCGCTGCGCTCGCAGCCTTGTTCGAGGTAAACCTGGGTCATTGTCGCCGCGACCTGGTACTCATAGAGTCCCGCGGCGGTCCGGCGCCAGGCGGCCAGATGGGCATCGACACTGGCGTCGGTAGACCGGCGGATCAGCTCGATCTCGCGGTCGGACTTGATCATGCGGAGTCCGGCGATTGGTTTGGTGAGATCCTCCGTGGCGCGGCCCGCGGCCTTGGCGGCTCTTTCCGCGGCGGCCGATTTCGGCATGGCGTAGACCGGCGCGGAACCGCCGGCCAGGTCCTTGAGAATCTCATCGAACCGCTGCGTGCTCGTGACTTCCTGAAATCCGGTGGCTTTGGGAGCGTCCGGATCGCGGGAGTCGAGCTTGCGCCCGGTGTAGCGCTCGCGGACTTCGTTGCGGTCCGGCAGCAACAGGATCTCCCGTTCGGGCGCCAGGATCAGCCAGGCGTTCGGCTCCCGCCAGCCGCTCAGATACAGGAAGTTGGACTCTTGGAAGAATCCGCCACGCAGGCCGCCCTTTTCCTGTTCGGTGGCGCCGTCGAGGACAATGACCGCACCCGGAAGCGCTTGTTTCAGCGCGCCTCTCCGCTGCTGATGCTCGGAATGGGAAATGCTCGCCTGGAGCCATCCGGCGAAAATCAGACACAGGATCAGAAGCACTGTTCCCCAGTATAGGCTGGGCTCCGCTGCCGGTTTGGGAAATCGATCGGGATGGGCTATCCTGGTGCCGTAGCAGAAGCAATCATGAAGCGCAGTTTTCAAGCGGCTGTCCGGCTGGCCGCGGTTCTCCTCCTCGCTAACGCATTCGCGCAGGATCCGCCGGAATCGGTCACGCGCGGCACCAAAAGATTCAAGAAGACGGTGGTCGTATCCGGGCTCGACGGACCCTGGGAGATCACCCTTGGGCCCGACCAGTGGCTGTGGGTTACTGAGCGGACCGCGGGCCGCATCACCCGCGTCAACCCAGCCACTGGCGAGCGCAAGGTGGCGATCACGATCCGGGAGTCGTCCGCTCCAGGCGGGCAGGACGGGCTGCTCGGAATGGCGATCGAGAGCAGTGGCAAGGTCTATGCCGCCTACACCTACGTCGACAAGACCAAGGCGCCAGACGCGCGGGTGGCGGACCCGGCCAGTCCGTACCGCAACCTGTACGGCAAGATCGTTCGCCTGACCTACGACGCCACCACTGGGACACTCTCCAATCCCGTGAACGTCATCACCGGACTCCCCGCGGGCAACGACCACAACGGCATGCGGCTGGCCATCGCCCCAGATGGCAAGCTCCACTTGAGCATCGGCGACCAGGGTAACAATCAACTCGGCAATTTCTGCCACCCGGTCCTTTCGCAACGGCTGCCGGTGCAGGCTGAGATCGCACGCAATGACTTCGCCGCCTACGAGGGCAAAACGCTCCGGATGAATCCCGATGGATCCATTCCAAAGGACAACCCGAAGCTGAACGGCGTGGTGAGCCACGTCTACACCTACGGCCACCGGAATCCGCAGGGACTCGCTTTCGGACGCGGCGGTGTCCTGTACTCAACCGAGCATGGTCCGAAGACCGACGACGAAGTGAATGTGCTCACCTCCGGTTCCAACTACGGATGGCCCAATGTCGCCGGAATGCGGGATGACAAGGCGTACCGTTTCGCGCGCTGGGCAGAAGCCACAACACCCTGCTCCCGGCTCCGGTTCAGCGACCTGGCGATCCATCCCACAGTTCCGAACGAACCCGAAACGGCGTTCAAGCAGCCAATGGCCGATCCGATCGCGACGATGTTCACGGTCGCAACGGGATTCAATTTCGAAGATCCGAAATGCAAGGGCGTCAACTACATCTGCTGGCCGACCACCGGTGTGTCGGGCGTCGAGCATTACACCGGCGGCATTCCCGGTTGGGATTCGGTGCTGTTGATCCCGACTCTGAAGCGCGGGTCGCTCTACGTGCTTCCGCTCACCAAGGATGGGAAAAAGGCGGCTGGACATATGAGCCGCTACTTCCAGTCCGAGAACCGGTACCGCGACACGGCGGTGAGTCCGGACGGCAAGACCATCTACATCGCCACGGATCCGGACGGTTTGACGGAATCCCGGTCCGGTAGCGTGACGACGGAGATGCGCGACAAGGGTGCGATTCTGGCATTCACCTACGTGAGTGAGGACGGGCCGGAAACAGTCGACGAGCAGCCGGCGGTCACCCGGGCCGAGCCTGCCGCGCCGCCAACGGTGGCCGCCGGACAGGGAATCGCCCCGCAGTTCACCGCGCGCCAGGTGACAGACGGAAAGAAGGCGTACGACACCTACTGCGCGGTCTGCCACGGCAGCACGCTCACCAACGGGACGTTCGGGACGCCGCTGGCGGGTCCGTACTTCAATGGCAAGTGGCGCGGCCGGACGGTGGCGGCGTTCCATGAAAAGTCGCGGACCATGCCGCCCGCTTCCCCGGGGTCGCTGCCGGCCAAGGCGTACGCGGAGATCGTCGCTTACATGCTCGAGGTCAACGGATTCAAGCCGGGCGCGGCGGAGTTGCCGACCGGTGGGGATGGGCTCGGGCGGATGGTGATCCGTTAGGGCGCGGACGGAAGCGGTGTACAATCTCCATCGTGAGGCGAACGCAGCTCTTTCTTGACGAACCCACATGGGAGGCCCTACACCGTCTTGCCAAGCAGGAGGGCACTACCATTTCCCACGTCGCGCGAACAGTGTTGCGTGAGAAAGTCCTCGGCTCCCCAGCCGCGAGAGCCCAGGCGATGGAGGCGGTCATCGGGCTCTGGGCAGATCGCACCGACATTCCTGATTCCACCAAGTTCGTCCGCAGCTTGCGGCGTGGCAGCCGCTTAGAGAGGATCATCGGCAAGTGACGGTTTTGGTGGATTCCGACATCCAGATTGAAGTGCTGCGTGGCCGCGATGCCGATTGTTGACCGGTGGAGGGAACTCGCCGAGCCTTGGCGGAGTGTCGTTTACTCGCCAGTCTCGTGCGCGGAAGTGTGGGCTGGGGCAAGGCCCCTGGAATTCGACCGGATAACGGCGCTGTTCGCGAGTATGAAGTCGTGCCGATCGATGCCTCGATAGGGCGGCTGGCTGGCGACTTCGTGCGGCTCTACCGAAAGAGCCATTCGGTTGAGCTTCCCGACGCTTTGATCGCGGCAACGGCGGTCGAACATCGCGCCCCGTCTATGGACCAGGAATCGCAAGCATTATCCGATGAAGGACGTCGAATTCTATTGAGTGGGAATCCGGTTGAGCGTGTAGTACCCGGCCGGGTGCACCAGCGGCTCACCGGTCTCCGACCTCACCCCTTCCGCATGGACCTCGTGGACGTAGGTGGGCCGCAATCCGTCCACAGCCAGGTGCACGGACCGGCGGTCCGCTGACAACTTCGCGGATCGCACCTTCAGTTCCTGGGTGTTGATCTCCGGACTCCCATACGCCGGGTGGTACAGATACGTGTAGCTGCTCACCCGGTAGGATCCGGGCGATTCCGCGCTCCGTGGATCCACCGGCTTGGTGAACACGAGCTCGAAGCCGTCGGGACGGGCGGGCATCCGCAGGATCTCGAACGGCGTCTTCCCGGTCCAGACGAGCCGCTGCAGCCCGTACGAACTCGTCCCAAGCGAGTTCCAGCCGCGATTGGTCAGGCCCGCGAACAGGGATCCGTCCCGGCCCCAGCCCAGCCGCACGACCGCGCTATCGAAGCCTTCGCGGAACGGAAAACAGGCGCCCTGGTAGTCGCCATCCACCTTCTCGAGCCACACGCGCATCACCAGCGACAGGGTGAAATCGCCAACAAACAACTGGTCCCCGAACGGGCCGAACTTGCCGCCGGTCCGGTCGCACACGGCATCGGTCGCGCTCATGCCCATCTTGCGGTAGGGGAACCAGACGGCGGGCATCACCAGGTCCGGCACGCGGCGCAGGGCTTCGTCCAGCGGAATCCCGCGGGCGACATCGCTGGCGTTGCGGCCGGCATGCTTGAGCGCGTCCGGATGGCCGTGGAACGCACCGGAACGGATATGGTGCAGACTGTTGGTAGGCACCCA
>VFZX01000034.1 GCA_016871015.1 Acidobacteriota bacterium
TTCGTCATAGCCTACCGCTGCGAGTGTGGAAGACTCGACGGCTGTGATTGTCATGCGATCGCCTCCTTGTGGAGGCAATCGCCCTAAAACAGGATATCACAAAAATGTTCTTAAGTGAACAGTATTGTTCCTAGGCATGACAGGCCGACCCCATGCGTCGACAGGCATTCAAGGTACCATAGCTGCGCGGTGGCAGGTTCCGTGATCCGCGGTACGGTCAGGCGCATCTGATAGACGCCGGCCGCGCCGGGAAGCAGTCTCACTGATGCTGTAGCATCCGTTAGCGAATGAAGGGTCTCCCCCACCCGAAGGCGGTATCCGGACTTGGAGTCACTCATGCGAATCAAGGCACCCGTGGCGTCCGGATGGCCAGTGACCGGCAGGGTACTCACGGGACGGAGCTTCAGATTCGTCAGATAAAGGAGGACCGTCTGGCCAGCACGGGCCGGATCCGCTGGAGTCGCGGCTTCCCCTGAGCGCTCGTGGACTGCGAGCGCGTTGCCATCCGCTCCACGGAAGAAGTCGCTCCATCCGCTGTTCCGGTTGACCAGCAGTGCGCTGGTCCGGCCATCCTGTTCGACCGTCAACGCAGTCGTAGCGGTTCGGGTCTCCCATGGGACCTGCACTCTGAGCCGCTGCAGCTTCCCGCCATCCTCAATTTCCAGGAACGCGCCGGACTCGGCCCCGCCGAACACAACCCGTATCCCGAATTGAGATCGCGGATACGGGAACCCGGTCGGACGCCAGAGCGCAGGCAGTCCCTGCAGTCCGCTCACGATCATCGTGATCAGGGACCCAGGCTGCCAGCTCGCGGGCATCCCGCTCGCGGCCGATACAACGGACCGCACATCAATCCCCGGCTCCGGATCGGGAAGGAATGTGCCGGCCGGCGGTCGCGGCGCGCCACAATCGAGTAGCTGGTTGTGACCTGCGGCGAGGACGCTCCATGCGGGTTTGAATCCGCGCGAGCGATCCTCGAACGCCAGCCCCCAATGTCCGTTGAGCGACGCCTCCCCGGGCGGCAGCGACCACACCGGCGACGACCAGAGCGCCGGGGCGTCATAGAGGGTCCAATAGGCAGTCTTGTTGATGCCCAAGGCCTGGAACGCACACAGGGACGCCCGCAGCCATTCGGACTGGCCTTGCAGGTCCACCGTAGGCGCGCCATTTTCTCCAAGCGCCATCACCGGAGCGTCCGAGGAGCCGAAGGGTGACGAGATGCCGTACTCCGCGACGAACAACCGTTCGGCCGGAACGGCTCCTTCTCCGGTGGTGAGTTCGCGGAGGGAGGACTCGATCGCTTCCGGGTCCGGGCCAAAGACGTAGGTGTAAACCAGGTCCGGTCCGGCGGCCTCGCCGAGCTCGAACGACAAGTGGCGCCGCATCGAAGCGTAACGTTCCCGCGCGACCGCGGCATCAAGCCTGTATCCGCTCTCCCGGCCTCGGGACGGAAGGAACAGAAAAGTGATCAACGGCGTTTCGCCAGCCTTCCGCTTGAGCGCGGCGTACACCTTGCGCCAGAGCCGGCTGTATGGATTCGGTTGCGCGGGATCGTCGGCTGGCGCAGGCTCGCTGGCGTACAGCATCCCCCAGGCGGAAATGTTCTTGTGCCGCGGCCCAAGGTATTCGATGAAGACCGAAGCCCAGCGCGCGATTTCTTCCGCGCGCTGTTCCACCGCGGTGGCGCTCAGGACATCCATGTCTTCGTTGAAGGGCGTGTGCACGAAGTGCGGGATGACCCCCAAGCCGTGGCGGCCAGCGAGCGCGATGAACTCGTCGAGGGCCTCCCATTGACGGCGCGGCGACAGCCTGGGATCCGGAAATGCGAAGCCCGCCGGCTCGAGTTGTTTGGTGGATCCTTTGCGATGGAAGTCTGCGAACGTGGGCTGATCCCAGAGGTAGACGTGCAGTGTGTTGAAGCCGGACCGTTGAAGAAGTTCCATGTCGGTGGCGGCGAGCTGGCGTACCGGAAGCCCCGTGGCCCGGTCGGCTGAATGCCAGTCATAGAGCATCCGGAAATAGGGATGGCCGCGGGGCGCGTAATTGATCCCGCGCCACTCCGCCGCCTGACAGGCGGTTGTCAACAACAGGAGCCACGCCGGCCTCATGCTTCAAAGACCCGCGAAGGCCCGAATCAACTACGGCGCGAGCTTTACCGGACCCCGCACCAGCCACCGGATGATCAGGTACGCCACCGGATGCATGAAGGCCATGATGACGAAGATCACGTCGTAGGAGTAATGCTGCACGATGTGTCCGGTCATCCAGGTGAACAGCGTCCCGCCGAGTCCGTTGCCGAATGCCACGATCCCCGAGAGCGAGCCCACCACGTGGCCCGGATAGATGTCATTGGTGATCGCCATGATGTTCGACTTCCAGGCCATGTGCGCGAACGTCACCACGCAGATCACGCCCAGGACCACCGTGTTCGAAGGCGCGTTGGCGATCAGCAGGCTCAGCGGCATCATCAGCGCGAAGGGCCACATGCCCAGGGACCTTGCCCGTGACACTTCATAGCCGCGCTTCACCAGGTATCCCGACAGCACTCCGCCCACGATCGCGCCGATGTCTCCGGTCAAATAGGGCAGCCACGCAAGCATCCCCACTTCCTTCATCGTGAATCCGCGCCGTTCGGTGAGGAACTTCGGCAGCCAGAACAGGTAGAACCACCACACCGGATCGGAGAAGAACCGCCCGAGCATCAGTCCCCAAGTCTGCCGGTAGCGCAGCAGCGAAAGCCAGGGAACACGCGCGGGTGCGGTAGCCGGATCCACCGGCGGGGTCCGGTAGAGCCACAGCCATGCGGCGAGCCAGAGGAATCCCGTTGCGCCGGTGACAACGAACGCGGTCTGCCAGTTGTAGGCCTGCAGCAGAAAATAGATCACCGGCGGCGCGATCACCGCGCCGACCGAGGCGCCCGCCTGGACCAGGCCGTGCACGAAGGCGCGCTCCTTGGGCTCGTACAACTCGGAGATCGCGCGGGAGGCGGCCATGAAGTTGCCCGGCTCGCCGATCCCCAGCAGCATCCGGAAGAATCCAAGCTGCATGGCCGACTGCGCGAAGGCATGCAACATGTTGCTCACCGACCACCAGGCAACGAACGCGGCCAGCGCCATGCGTGTGCCCCAGCGGTCCACCAGGATCCCCGAGCCGATGTACATCAGCGTGTAGGCAACCAGGAACGCGTTGAGGATATAGGAGTACTCAACCGCCGAGAGCCCCAGTTCCTTGGTGATCACTGGCGCGGCGATCGACAGCGTCTGCCGGTCCAGGTAGTTGATGACCGTGGACAGGAAGAGCAGGATCGCGATCCACCAGCGCAGGTGCATCGAAGTGAAGCTACTAGAAAATCACCTTCAGCGCAAGCTGTCCGATGCGTGCATCCCGCGCCGAGTTGACGGTGCCGAACGTGGAGCTGCGGTTCCGGCCGTCCGCGCCCGGTGAGAAGTTGTCGTCGGCCAGTCCCAGATTCACGCGGTTCGCCACGTTGAAGGCCTCGGCCCGGAACTCCAGCCGGATGCGTTCGGTGATCGACGTATTCTTGATGAGCGAGACATCGAAGTTCACCGCGCCCGGGTGCCGGGCGTCGGGAAGCGTGCGCCCGACATTGCCCAGCTCGAACTCGGGTGGATTCACGAAGACGTCGGTGCGGAACCAATTCGTGCGGACGGCGCCGTCGAGCCGCGCGCTGACGCCCGTCGAGTTCGGACGGTCGGCGGCGAAGTTGTTCGCCCCGCGCACCGTGAGCGGGATGCCCGATTGAATCACATTGATCAGGTTGAGCTGCCATCCGCCCACGATCTTCTCCGCGACGGCGTTCGACGGAGCGAACAGCTTGCCCTTTCCGAAGGGCAGCTCATACAGCACGCTCACGACGCTGCGCTGTGCGACATCGGCGGGATCGAGAGCCTTATTCAGCTTGCGGTTGGTGAAGCCGTCCTGGAATCCGTTTTCGTTGGTCTGTTCGACCGGTCCGAAGTCCACCGGGACCGACACGCCGTCGCTCATTTTCTTTCCCGCTGTGTAGGCCAGGTGCACCAGAAGGCCATTCGACATGCGCTTCTTCGCGTTGAACTGCATCTGGTGCGAGAGATAGTTGCCGTACCGCGGATTGCGGATGCTGACGCTGTTGTAGTGCGGATACGGCAGCAGCGTGCGCTCGCGCGTCACCGTGGCCGCGCCCAGTCCTCCGGGAACGCGCCCGGCGAGCGGGTTTGGCACCACGTCCTGGAGTGTGCGTCCCAACCGCTTCCGCTCATCCGGCGTGAGCTGATTGATGCCGTAGCTGTTGGCGATGAAGTGATTGCCCTTGTTCGCCGCGTAGGTGACGTCGAAGAGCCAGCCGCGGATTTCCTGCTGCAGCGAGGCGGTCCACTGCTGGGTCACCGGTGTCGTCTTGTCGTCCTCCATGGTGTTGACAGCTTGTCCCAGCAGCGCGCTTGGACCAGCCCTCGAGCCAGGCGACTCGATCGGCGGCGAAGGCAATCCCTGCGCGAACAGGAACGCCCGCTGTCCCGGCGCGCGCGCTACGTATTGCGTGTTATTCGTCGAGAACAATTGCGTGTTGCCGAGGAAGTTGCGCCAGAAGACGGGAGGATAGAAGATCCCGTAGCCGCCACGGAGCACGGTCCGGCCGTTGCCGAAAATGTCGAACGCGAAGCCAGCGCGCGGTGCGAAGTCGTTGTAGTCCTCTTTCAAGAACGTGCGCGGCTGGCCGTCGACGCCCGCGAACACGGTCCGCCCCTGGAGGCCGGACACCGGGTCCCGACCGAACAGATCGAAGTTGATCTGGCCGTTGTGGCGCTCGTAGGGCTTCTGCTGGAAGTCGTAGCGGAAGCCGAGGTTCAGGGTCAGGCGGCGCGTCACCTTCCAGTCGTCCTGGATGAACGCGCTCGAGGAGAATCCATGCCAACTGTTGCCGAGGATCCGGTCGATGCCAGCGCTGGATACTTCGCCCAACAGGAACTGCGCCAAGTTGTTACCAGTGGCGGCAGGCGCCTGCGGATTTGTCGTGAGTCCTGCGAATGCGTAGCTTCCTGACAGCGCCGCCCCCTGCAGGTTGCCGCCCTGCAACAGGCGGTGGTTGTAGCCAAGCTTGAAGGTGTGGTTGCCGGTGATCTTGGTCACCATGTCCTGGATGTCCCAATTGAACGACCCACGGTTGCCGGCCGCGCCGCCACCAATCTCGCCGTGGCCAAAGTTGACCGCGGGCATCTGGTCGTTCGGCACGCTCGCCGGAAGTCCCAGTTTGCGCGGCCAGTCCTTGAGGTAGTTCACGGCCACGAAAATGAACGACTGCCGCATGACGCCCACGCGCAGGTCATTGATGAGGGTGGGAGAGAAGGTGTGGGTGTCGCTCACCACGGCGTTGCGGTTGGTCTGGTCGTCGGAGCGGTTGCCGCCGGCGCTGGGATCAAGGAAGAACGAATTCCCGAACGGCTTGTGCTGGGCTGAGGTGTAGCGTACGAACATCGAGTTCCGGTCGTTGATGCGATGGTCCACCTTGAAGTTCCATTGGCGCCAGTCGATTGTGCTGCGTGCCGCGTCCTGGAAGTTCTGCGCCTGGGTGAACGCGTTCTGAGGGACCCGGTTGGGCAGCGGATAAAGCTCGACGATCTTGGGCGTGATGGGATCAAAACGGCCCCGCGGCACCTGGTTGCCCGGAAACACGTCGCGGACCTGGCCCGCGCCCGCCGGGTTCGCCCGCGTGGTGGCCGGATCGAAGATGGGAATGAGCTCGCCGCGGTCCGTGAACAGATTGCTGAAATCGCCGTTGCGCCAGTTGGCCAGCGGCATCGTCGCGATGCGCGGATTGCTCCGGCGCGACTTGTAGTCCTCGAAATTGAAGAATCCGAAGGTGCGGTCTTTGCGCACCGGGCCACCAACGGCGCCGCCGTATTGGTTGTAGCGGAACGGCAGCTTGTTGGGTGCGAACGTGTTCCGCGCATCGAACTTGTCGTTGCGCAGGAACTCGTACAGCGAACCATGAATCTGGTTCGTACCGGACTTGGTCACCAGGTTGATGGTGCCGCCCGCGGTAAATCCGAACTCGGCCGACATGGGTCCGCTCTGCACCTTGAACTCCTCGACGGCGTCCACCGCGGGAGGGACGCCCACTTCGCCGACATAGCTCAGGATGTTGTTCGAGCCGTCAAGCATTTGCGCGTTCATCGAATTCGGACTGCCGTTGATTGAGATCGACGAGATCTGGATGCCGCGGTCGCCGAATCCGGAATTCGTGGGACCGGCGTTGGACACTACGCCCGTGGTCAGCAGCGTCAACGCCAGCGCGCCGCGCCCGTTCAACGGAAGGTCGCGCACGCGGCGGTTTTCGATCACCTCGCCCACCGTGGCGTTCGAGGTATTGACCAGCGGCGCTTCGCCCACCACTTCCACCGTTTCCGCCACCTGGCCAACTTCCATGCGGATGTTGACTTGCGCGTTCTGGTTCACCTGCAGGGTAATTCCGCTGCGCACGGCGCGCTTGAATCCGGCGAGCTCGGCGGTCACTTCGTATTCGCCCACAGCCATGCCTGGGGCTGTATAGAAGCCCTGGTCATTGGTGCGCGTGCCGAACGTGATGTTGGTGCCCGTGTTGCGTACGCGGATCCCGGCGCCCGCGGCAACGGCGTCCTGGGGGTCGGTGACGATTCCGCTGATGGTGCCGGTTCCCTGCTGGGCCAGCGCGGCGAGAGCGGTGAAAACGAAAGCGGCGATTCTATGCATAACAACGAGCTGGTAGTTTCCCTTGACGCTGGCCAGCGGGATCCACTGGCCCTCTGAATTTGGTACGGCACGCTGTAGTCACGCACCTTTTCCGTTTGCGGACCACGGACGATGCCCCGGCTGATGGTGATTGTGCGGCAGGAAGCTGGTCTGCGAGGACGATAAGTGAGTAGCCGCCCGCGGCCGAAGCAATGAAGTCGCGGCGATTCATGAACGGCTACTCTATGGTGCCACATCGCAGAGTTGGTTGGCAAGAAAAATATTTCAGATTCTTGATCTTTTACAAGCTGCGCCGTGTATCCTGGTAAGACATGGAATTGACGCGGATCCGCCAACAGCGCGCGACCGATGAAGTCTACAGCGCGCTGCGGCAGGCGATCCTCACGCACGTCTTCCAGCCCGGGGAGCGGCTGAACATTCCGGACATAGCGGGCAAGCTGGGGGTGAGCCTGACGCCGGTGAGGCATGCGATCCAGGCGCTGGCGGCGGAGGGGCTGATCTCGATCCAACCGCGGAGCGGGACGTATGTAGCGAGCTTCACGGCCCGGGACATCGAGGAGACGTTCGACATCCGGTGCGCGCTCGAATGTCTGGCGGCAGAATCAGCGGTGTCGCGCATCACGGCGGCGGAGCTCGGCCGGCTGCGGGAGCTGCTGGCGGCGATGGACGGGGAGGTCCGGGACGAGGCGCACAACGCCGAGTTCCACGGGATCCTGGTGCGGGCGGCGGGGAATCAGAAGTTGGCGGAGATGTACGAGGGCTTGAAGGCGAACATCCAGATTGCGCGGGTCCATCTGGCGGAAGGCTACCGTGGGGCGCGGTTGGTACAGGAGCGTGAGGAGCATCGCAGGATCTATGAGGCTCTTGACGCACGGGACGCGGTCCGGCTGCAGCAGGAGTTGCGGGTCCATATCCAAAGGGCGAAGCGGTCGTTGGCGGCGAGTTGGGCGGCTCCGGCTGGGGTTTAGCTCGAAGCCCACACCGAAATCGCCTTTGGAATCAAGCTCACCTCCACCGGCAGCGTTCCCAGCGGCTCCCCGTCCACCTCGATCGACACCGGAGATTGAGCATCCGCGGCGATGCTCTTCGCATGGAAGTGCCGGGTTTTCGGATGAACATACAGGTTGTCGGAATACAGCACCTTGATGTCGCGCGCGAGCTCGTACATCCCCAGTGCCTCGATCACCGTGACCTCCAGCAATCCGTCGTCGAGCCGGGCCCGCGGACACACATGCATGCCACCGCCATGGAACCGCCCATTGCCGATCGCGATGTTCAGGATCCGGTGCCGGGTCCCCGCCGGCTCGCCGTCCAGCCGCAACTCGACGATCTTGGGCGTGTAGCGCAGGAACACTTCGCCCGTGGCCCAGAAAAATGCAGCCTTCCCGCTGACGCTGCTCAGGAAGTTCTTTGCGCGCGCGGCCACCTCACCGCCCATTCCGAAGCTGACCACGTTGATGAAGAAGCGCGTGCGGATCTGGCCTTGATAGTCGCGGTAGCGAAGCCGGCCCACATCCACAGGACGCGGATGGCCATGGCGCAGAACCTCGATCGCCTGGTCCACGCCACCGATATTCAGGCTGCGCTTGAAATCGCCGCCGGTGCCGATCGGCACGAGCGCGAGAGAGGCCGCGGGGTTCACCGGGACATCCTGCTGGAAAAACCCGTTGACCACTTCGTTGACGGTCCCGTCGCCGCCGACCGCCAGGATCCGGTCGAAGCCCTCCTTCAACGCGAACCGGGTTAGCTCCGCCGCCTCGCCGGGTTCCCGTGTGATCCGGACTTCGAGACCTTGGAGGCCAAGCCGCCGCTCGATCGCGGGCCACACTCGTCCCGCACGGCCGCCGGCCGACGCCGGATTGATCACGGCGCAAGTGGTCATGCGCGGGCCTTCAATTCGTGCATTGTCGCGGCGAGTGTCTCCACCGGATCGCGCGGGTTCAGTCCCAGTTCGCGATGCGCCTTGGCGCAGTTGCAATACCAGAACACGCCGGACATTTGAATGGTTGCGTCCTCGACATCGAATTTCCGGCCGGCTATGGGCATCACCTTGCGCAGCAGCGGCGCCACCAGTAACGACAGCCAGGGAGGCGAACTCATCCACGGCGCCCGGATCCCGGCCAGCCGCGCCGCTTCCCCGATGATCCGGGCGAAAGGCCAGTTCGCGCCGCCCAGCAGGTAGCGCTCGCCGGGCCGGCCGCGATCCATTGCCGCGATCAGCGCCGCCGCGCAGTCGCGTGCGTCGATAAAGCTCGCGCCGCCCACGGGCAGCGACAGGAACTGGCCTTCGAGCAACCGTTCCAGATCCTTGGTCGAGGACCGGCGTTCGTCGCCCGGCCCCAACAGCAGCGACGGGTTGACCACCACCAGCGGAATCCGCCGCCTCTGCCACTCGTCGAAACAGAGCCGCTCGGCCGCGATCTTGCTCATGTAGTAGGCCCAGTCCCGCACCACATCTTCCTTGTAGCCGGAATCTTCCGCGTGCTCAACCGGGGCCTGGCTGACAGCGATGGTTCCGGAGGTGCTCACAACCACGACGCGCTCCACTGATTCGCGCGCGGCGGCATCGAGCACGTTGCGCGTCCCGTCGACATGCGCCTGGTAGAGCCGCTGCGAATCCGCTGGATCGCGCGACACGAAGCCGGCAAGGTGGTACACACGCGCCGCGCCACGCACCGCCCGCGCCACGTCGTCAGCGCGCGTGATGTCGCCTTGCACCGCCTCGACAGGGGAGCCGGACGGCGCCGCGCCGCGGCACAGGATCCGCACGTGAGCTTCGCCCCGCGCGAGCAACTGTTGCACCAGGTGCTTGCCCAGGAATCCCGTGGCGCCAGTGACGAGGACCGGTTTCATCGTAGATCCAGCACCGGCCAGCCGCGCGCCTTCGCGACCCGCCGGAGTCCGGAGGACGGATTCACCGCGGCGGGCTGTGAGACGGCTTCGAGCATCGGCAGGTCCGACGTGCTATCGGAATACGCCTTCGCGTTGTCCGGTGAGACATTATACCCGGTGAGCAGACGCTGGACCGCGTCCGCTTTCGTGCGTCCCGCGAGCAGTGGCTGGACCAGCCGCCCGGTGGCGAATCCACTGCGGTCGAACTCGAGGCGGTTCGCAACCACCTCATCGAAGCCAAGCCGCCGGGCCAGCGGCGTCACGGCGAAGTCGAGCGACCCGGTGAGCAGCACGGTGCGGTACCCAGCGGCGCGATCCCGTGCCACCAGGTCCGCCGCACCGGGGAAGGTCGCGGGGTCGAGCACGGCGCGCGCCATCGCTTCCGCGCAGTCCTCGAGCCAGGGGCGCTGCATGCCCCGGTATTGGCGGAAGAAGACCACGTTGAACCATTCGCGGGAGACAAGCTCGACGGCGAACGACGGATAGGAGATCCACAGCCACGGGATCCGGAGAGCCCGTTGGGGATGGTGCCGCGCGAACCAGGCGTACTGATGGATCACGTTGCTCGACACCAGGGTCCCGTCCATGTCGTAAAAAGCCAGGCCGCGGATCATGCGGCGGCCATGTTGGCGAAGTTCTTCTTGTGGCGGAAGGCGATGAAGGCGAGCAGCGCAGCCCCAAGCGCCGCTTGCTGCCAGCCACTGAAGACGAGCAGCAGCACGACGAACACGAGCGCGGCGCTGAGGCTTGCGATCGCGCCGCGTTCCTTCCAGCCGGCCTTTGAGCCGATGATCCGCCAGATAATGTACCAGAGGACGCACGGCAGCACGATGCGCGGAAACAGGTACAGCATCACACCCGCCGCGGTGGCCAGTCCTTTGCCGCCATTCCAGCCCAGGAACGGCGAGTAGCAGTGGCCGGCAATGGCGGCGAAGCCGAACAGCCAGGGAACCGTGACCGGGTCGTCCGGACGGCTGAACAGCCAGATCGGGAACAGGCCCTTGCCGGCGTCTCCAATCAGGCACAGCGCACTTCGCCACTTGCTGTAACGCAGGACATTGTTGAAGCCCGGATTGCCCGATCCGAACGTCGTGATGTCGACGCCCGTGCCCCACATCGAGACAACAGCGAAAGGGATCGAGCCAATGAGGAAACACAGCAGAAGCTTGCCGCACAAGGCGGGCGAAAGCTCAGGCATAGATCGCGTGGATGGCTTCCTTTACCTTTTCCCGCAGATCGCGCGCCGAAAGCCCGTCCTGCGTGGCGATCGGAGGGGCGCCGCGGGAGACGAAAATCCCCCGCCGCTCCTGCATCGCAACCGGAATCACCGGAGCCCCGGCCGCGATCGCCGCTCCGAGCGCACGCAAACGGATCCGGCAGCGCCGGGCGGAGATACCAATGGGGCTGTCGGGGAACGCGACCACAACTCCGCCGCGCTTGAGTGCGGCTTCAAGTTCCGCCGGGGAATGGGCTACCAGCGGCGACAGCATGCTTGCGATCCATTCGGGGAGCGCGTGCAAGGCGCTGTCTCCGGCCAACGTCACGTCGCCTTGGATCACGGACACGAGCGCGAGCGGATCCAGCCGCGCGGCGCGGTTGGCGACCACCACCGCGGGGCCCTTGAGGTGGGAGCCCGAGTGCGTGGCGCGGCGTCCGATGATCGACAGCAGCCGCGTCGCGGTGGGCCGCGAGGTCCCGGCGGCAGCGGCGTATCCGCGCGCCACCGTTCCGAAGAGCGCGCTCCGGGCCGATCGCTTCATCTGCTTGGCGGTCCGTTTGGCGAGCGCGCCCAGGTTCCGCCACCAGAGCGTGGTCATCTCGACCCACGGCGCTGGTACCGGCGCTCCCAGCTTGCCGTCGCGGTACAGCGACCGCGCCTCGCCGCGCCGGATTTTTCCGTTCGACGTCTTGGGGAGCGTATTGGGCGGGATCAAGCATACCTCGTCGGGGAACTCTCCGAGCAGGCTCTTGACCGCCGTGCGGACCTCGGCGTCCACGCGCGGAATGTCGGACTCTTCGACCGCCGTGGTCTCGGCGATCACCACCAGCTTCTCCGATCCACGCTCCTTGTCAGGCGCGCCGATCACCGCCACCCCGCTTGGACGGACGCCCGGGGCTTTGGCGGCCGCGGCTTCCACGAGCTCCGGCGAAATCGGACGGCCTTCGCGAATGATCACGTCGTTGGCCCGGCCCGTGACGTACAACTCGCCGTTTTCGATGAATCCGGTGTCGCCCGTGTCCATCCAGCCATCGTGGATGGAAGATTCCGTGAGCCGCGGATTGTGCTGGTACTCCTTGCAGCGCGAAGGACCGCGGAATTGGATGCGTCCATTGTCCCCGATCCGGATTTCATGGCCTGGCAGTGCGGGGCCAGTCGAGAACACACCGCCGCTGAGCAGCGGACCACGGTCTGGCGGCGGAATCGTGAGAGCCACTGAGCTTTCGGAAAGGCCGTAGCACGGTGTCATGGCTTCAGCCCGGAATCCCGAGCTTGCGAACCGCCGCGTGAAGGCTTCGACGGTGGAGGGCAGCACCTGCTCCCCGGCGTTCACCGCCGTGCGCCAGCAGCTCAAGTCGATGCCTTCGATCGACCACATCGGAATCCGGCGGGCGCACAACTCGTATGCGAAGTTCGGTGCGGCTGAAAGTGTCCCGCGCGAATCGTGAATCGCCCACAGCCAACTCTCGGGCCGCTCCAGGAATTCCTGCGGCGGGATGACGGTGAGCGGCAGGCCGTGATAAAGGCTGAACAGCCAGCAGCCGACGAGTCCGAGGTCGCTCGCGAGCGGCAGCCAGGTGACCACCGCGTCGTCGCCGCGGACTCCGGTGGCTTGCCCGATCGCGCGCAGGTTCGCGAGCACGCTGGCGTGCGTGAGGACGCTGCCTTTCGCGTCGGCCGTGGTCCCCGAAGTGTACTGAATCAGCGCGACATCCGAAGGTTCGGGCAGCCGGCACGAGGAATGGAGCCCGGTGTCGGTCAGGTCCGCGATCGTAAAGACATCGACGTTCCGGAGGTTCACGCTGACCACGCGAGACACCGGCCGGACCTGATTGAACACGATCAGGTACTTCACCTCAGCGTTGCGCAGGACATGGATCTGCCGCTCGACGTAGCGGGCGAGACTCGCGCCTGGGGCCGGGGGATAGATCGGGACCGGAATTCCACCCGCCATCGCCACGCCGAAGAAGGCGGCGAAGAAGTCCGCACCGGTGGGCAGCAGGATCGCGACGGTCTGATTGCGCTTGAGTCCTTCCGAGATCAGGCCGCGCGCCACCACGGTGGCGGCCTCGAGGATCTGCGCCGCCGTGAGTCCCTGTCCACCGCCTTGTTCGAGCAGGTGGATGTGGATCCGGCCGGCTGAGGCGTCCGCCTGGTAGTTCAGGACCTCGACCAGATTGCGGGCGTGGACCGGCGGGGGAGCAGCGTCTCCCGACGGTGGGACGATCCGGTACTCGGACCGCGCCGCTTTGTCCTCGGTGCCCTGCTGGATTGCCTTCGCCCAACTGGCTGCGGTGTCGGCGACGTCAGCGATCTCATCGGGAATCTCGACGTCGAGCCTGGTCTCGCAGCGGACCACGAGCTCGACCAGGTCCAGGCTCTGGAGTCCGAGGTCGCGCTCAAAGCTGGACGATGGCGTGGCCTTGGCGCCAAGGCGCTCCTTGCCCTGCTCGGCGAGCATCTCGCGCACGACGTCGAGGATCCGCACATCGAGCGGAGCGGCGGCTTGAGCGGGCGCGCTGGTCCCCGTGGCTTCCATGGACAATTTCCTAGTTTAGCGCCGAAGCGGTATCCTACGGCCATGCTGAGCCGACGCCGCCTTCTCGCCGCATTTCCGGCCGCCGCTGCCGCGCAGAGGCAGCCCATGAACGTCCTGTTCATCGCCGTCGACGACCTGAATACGCGGGTTGGATGCTACGGAGCGGCGGTCAAGACGCCGAATATCGACCGCCTGGCCTCGCGCGGGGTGCGGTTCGACCGTGCGTATTGCCAATATCCGCTGTGCAACCCCTCGCGCAGTTCGATGCTCAGCGGCCGGCGGCCGCCGCGTACTCAGATCATGGAAAACCTGACCTGGTTCCGGGATAAGATGCCGGACGTGGTGACGATGCCCCAGTTTTTCCGCCAGAACGGGTACCACACGATGGTCTCGGGGAAGATCTTCCACGGCGGTCTGGACGACGACAAGGCATGGGACACCGGCGGGACTCCACTCAGCCGCCAGGCTCCCCGGAATCCGGCTCAACAGAAGGATCGCGAGAAGACCGCGGACCGGTGGCTGGCGCTCGACGATGCCGGCGCGCAGACCGCAGACGTGCGAAACACCAACCGCGCCATCGAGTTGCTCAAACAGAAACACACGAAACCGTTCTTTCTCGCCGCGGGCTTCGCCAAGCCGCATGTGCCGTTCCTCGCGCCCAGGAAGTACTTTGATCTCTACGATCCCGCGCAAATGGAACTGCCGCCGGACTTCCGGCCCCTGCCGCCCGCGGATTCCCCCGCCTACCGGACCAACTTCGACATCTTCATCCGGCGTCCGGCGAGCGAGACCGAAGCGCGGCAGATGATCGCAGGCTATTACGCGGCCACCAGCTTCATGGACGCCGAGTTGGGACGCCTGCTCGACGCGCTGGATGCGTCCGGCCACCGCGGCAACACCGTGGTCGTCTTCTTTGGCGATCATGGATTCCACCTGGGCGAGAAGGGCATGTGGTCGAAGATGTCGCTCTTTGAGGCGTCCACCCGTGTTCCGCTGATCATCAGCGCGCCGGGCATGACGGTGGGAGGCGTGTCCCCACGGACGGTGGAACTGGTGGACTTGTACCCCACGCTTGCGGACCTGTGTGGCCTGCGGGCTCCGGCGAGCCTCGACGGGGAATCGCTCGGGCCGCTGCTCAAGAATCCGCGGGCGGAATGGAAGCATCCCGCGTATTCCTACATCCGGCGCGGCCAGACGATGGGAGCAAGTGTGCGGACCGAGCGCTACCGGTACACGGAGTGGGACGGTGGCCAGCGCGGGGCCGAGCTGTACGATCACGATCGGGATCCGCGTGAGTCGAACAATCTCGCGGCGTCGGCATCGCACTCGAGTGCCGTCGCGGAGCATAAGAGGCTGCTCGCCTGATGGCGGCAAAGACCAACGCGGTCCGCCTGCTCGATCAAATGGGCGTCACGTATGAGACGCGCGAGTACGAAGTGGACCCCGAGGACTTGTCGGCGGAGACGGTTGCCGCGAAGGTTGGGTTCCCGCCCGCTCAGGTCTTCAAGACTTTGGTCGCGCTGGGCGACCGCAATGGTGTGTGCCTGGCGGTGATCCCCGGCGATTGCCAGCTCGACCTCAAGGCGTTGGCGCAGTTGGCAGGTGACCGTAAAGTGGAGACCGCGCCGCTCAAGGATGTCCAGAATCTGACGGGCTACGTGCGCGGCGCGGTGACCGTCTTCGGGTGCCGCAAGCCCTATCCCGTGTACCTGGACGAGACCGTCTGGTTGTGGGATATGATCTCGGTGTCGGGCGGGATGCGCGGGCTGCAGGTGCTGATCGCGCCCGATGACTATATCCGCGTCACCGGGGCGCGTATCGGCGCCATCGCCCGCGAGAAGCCGGCCTGAGGATCAGAAAACGATCTTGGCCGCGATCTGCAGGATCCGCGGGTCGCTTGTGTTGCTCGGCGCGCGGAAGTTCGCAACCGGCGTGAACACCCGGGTCGTGGCGTTGTAGTTGAACGGCGTCAACTGCAGGGCGCTGAAGTTCGCGCGGTTGAACGCGTTGAACGCCTCGCCCATCAGCTTCAGCTTGACCCGTTCGCCAAACGGGACGTCCTTCGAGACACGCAGGTCGACGCTCGCGAAACCGGGACCCTCGAGCGTGTTCCGTCCGAATCCCGGCGAGCGGTCGCTCTGGCGGTTGCCGTCATTGTTGAGATCCAGGTTGGACCGCGCGGTGAACCAGCGTCCGCTCTGGCCCGAGATGATCGTCGAAAGCTGCCAGCCGCCGAGGATGTATTTGGCCGCGGCGTTGTCACCTTTGAAGTAGTTGAGATCCCACACGGCGGATGCGACCACGCGGTGCGGAATGTGCGCGTCGCCCACGGCCCGGTCGAGATTTGGATTCAGCGTGTCGAACGGGACCTTGGCGTCGTCGCCCGTCGCCACCACCACCGAGGTCTGGTCGGGCAGCGTGTCGATCACCTTGCTGAAGGTGTAGCTGCCCATGAGCTGGAAGTTCCGCGCGTAACGGCGTGTCACCTGAATGAACCCGCCGTGGTAGATCGAATCGCTGCCGGAGTCGAACAGGCTGATGCGGCCGAAGGCACGGTTGGGACGCGTGGCAGGGCGCCGGCCGAAGTTCACTGTGCCGCCGGTGGAGAAGGTCGCGTTGACGGTCTCATAAGGGAAGTGGTTGATGTCGCGGGTGCGGCTCAAGTGCACGCCGCGCGCGCCGATGTAGCCGAGCGTGAGCGCCGTGGCAGGCAACACCTGCGCTTCGTAGTTGAAGTTCCACTGGTGCGTTTGCGGCTGGACGTAGTCCGGAGCGATGGCATAGATGTCCGGCGTGCGAGCGAGTTGCGGCGGCGCGCTCAGCACGGCGGGAAACGTGGGGATCAGGGGCGCTTGGACGGGTACCGATGCGTTCAGCGTGTAGGTTTGCACCTGGATGCCGTTCTGGCTGTGCGAAGTGCCGATCAGGATCGAAGCGGTCCGCCCGTAAAAGGTGCCGAAGCCGCCGCGCACCACCTGCTTTCCGGTGGCGCCGAGCTGGTAGGCGAATCCGAAGCGGCCGGCGAGATTGTTTTTGTCGCGATTGATCCGGGAGGTGTCCGGGCCGAGCGCGGCCAATCCCTGATCGGGATTGCGGACGTTGTTCTGCTTGTACGCGAAGAAGTCGTACCGGAGGCCGTAGGTCAGCGTCAAGCCGTTGGTGGCGCGGAACTGGTCCTGCGCGTAGAAGCCGTATTCATTGGCGTTGGGCGTGGTGGCGGGTCCATTCGTGTTGGCCCCGGCGAAGCCCTGCGTGAAGGCGGCCGCGCGGCGGTTGGCAAAGTCGGCGAGCGAGTCGAACGAGTAGGAACCGGAAAAGTTGCCAGGGAAGAAGTTGGTGATCCGCTCGAAGTTCAGGTCCATTCCGAACTTCAGCGCATGTTTGCCGTGGTTTCGCGACACGGCGTGGATGAACTGGTACTTCTTCGAGTTCGTGAACCGCGGCGAAAAGTTGTTCCGGCCAATGGAAAGCATCGTGGACCCTGCCTGGCGGATGAAGGCTTCGGGCGATGCCGAGTTCGCCTCCCCGGGAGCGTTGTCGCGCAGGAAGATGAAGCGGGTGTCGATCACCATCGACGCGCCGCGGACCGCGGTGTGATTGATGGCGATGTTGTCGGTGATGTTCTTGCTGTCGCCGGTGTGTTCGGAGGCCGATTGCGCACCGGCGCTCTCGAAGTTCCGGCCCGTGAACCGGTGCAGGTTGTACCGGACGTTGATGTTCTGCGTTGCCGACAACAGGTAGTCCACCTTCCAGGTGTGGATGTTGTTCACCAGTCCCGTGGTGTAGGGCGTCTGGAGGCGGCGTAGTTCTTCAACCGCGCGCTGCGAAGCGGCGTCGCTTGGGATCACCACGGTCACCGGGAAGAACACGGGATTGGGCAGGGTATTGCGTTGGGCGTCGAAGTTGTAAAAGAAGAACGCCTTGTCGCGCTTGACCGGACCTCCCAGGTTCCCGCCGAACTGGTTGAAGTGATAGGGCTGCTTCACGCGTCCCGCGGCGTTGTTGAAGAACGTATTCGCGTTCATCGCTTTGTCGCGGAAGAACCAGAAGGCGGTGCCGTGCCACTCGTTGGTGCCGGACTTGGTGACGACATTGATCACGCCGCCTCCGGCGCGTCCGATCTCCGGCGCGTATCCGCTGGTGTTGACCTGGAACTCCTGGACGGCGTCCTGCGAGAACGTGTAGGGGTTGCGGGTGCCCGCCCGTCCGGAGGACTGGCCGAAGAACAGATTGTTCGAGTCGCCACCGTCGATGAGGAGCGAGTTCGAGGTCCCGCGCTGGCCTGCAAAGGACAGGTCGCCACCGCGCGGATCGCGCACCACTCCCGGCGTCAGCACGGTGAAGTCGAGGAAGTTCCGGCCATTGATCGGGAGGTCCGATACGGCCTTCTGGTTCACCACGCTCGATGTCTGCGCGCGCGTGCCTTCAACCAGCGGGATCTCCGCGCTGACCGTCACGGCTTCCGAAGTCTGGCCCACTTCGAGCGCGATCTGGAGCGTCTGCACCGCACCCACGTTCAACTGGATTCCGGTCTGCTTCACTTGCTTGAATCCGGGCGCTGCGGCCACGATTTCATAGGCGCCAACGGGCAACCTCACGAAGTTGAAAAACCCTGCTTCGCTGGTCTGCGATTCGCGGGTCAGACCAGTGAGCGTATTGGTTACCGTGATCTTCGCGTTCGGGACCGCGGACCCGCTGGGATCGAGCACCGATCCGTTCAGAGTCGCGCCACCGGCTTCCGATTGCGCCAGAGCGGCGGATGCCGCCAAAACCAAGAGCGAGAGAATGTGAGCGAGCATGCTCACAGTCTAGCGCCTGCTCAGTCGAATTGTCGCCGGAACTCCGCGAATTGCGCCTTCAGCCCATCGATCTCGGCCTCCAGCCGCGCCACGCGCTCAGCCAGTCCATCCGTCCGCACGAGCTGCGGGACCGCCGCCTGGGCGGCCGCTGACTCATACGCCGCCATGTCCACCTCACCCGCCAGCAGGTGCATCCAACGCGGTTCCCGCATCCCGATCAGCTTGGGCAACTGGACCGCCATCCCGCGCTCGCCCAGCCGCGACAGAACACCCTCCACCGATTCCAAATCGTCGAACTCATACATCCGCTCCGTGCGGGTCTTGAGCTCGTTCAGCGTCTGCGGCCCGCGCAGCAGGAGCACACACAGCAAAGCCAGCTCGCGATTGTTGACGTTGAGGATCTCCGATGTGCGGTGGCCGTACTTTGGCACGCGGTTCTCGCCGCCGCTCAGCACCGTAATCAGATTCCGCCGCCGCAGGGAATCGAGCGTGGACCGGATCACGTCGTCGCCATAGCTCGTCATCGGGTCGCGATTCGTCTTCTGGTTGCACGCGTTGGTGAGCGCGTTCAGCGACATCGGATAATACTCCGGCGTCGCCATGTCCTTCTCGATCAAAGATCCCAGGACCCGGGCCTCTTCCGGCGTCAACTCGAGTGGCATGTCAATGCTTTCCCTTCTTGCGCTCTTCCATCACGACGGAGAATTGCAGCTTCTTTTCCACTCCGTCCACCTTGTCCAGCCGCACTGTCACGCGGTCCCCGGCGGCGAACTGGCGGCGCGTCCGGGCGCCCACGATCCGGCGCGAATTCTCATGATATCCGCAGCGGTCGCCTGGAAGGGTGTCGATCGGCACCAGCCCCTCGACGAAGAACTCTTCGAGCTCTACGAAGAAGCCGTACTTGGTCACGCTCAGGATCACACCGGGGAACTCGTCGCCCACGCGGCCCGCCATGAACTTGACCTTCTTCCACTCAACCAGCTCGCGCTCGGCTTCGGCCGCGGTGCGTTCGGTGACCGATGACTGCTCCGCGTGCCGGGCCAGTTCTCCCGGCGTATAGGGCGGCGGCGCACCGTCGAATATGGCCGCGAGCGCTCGGTGCACGAGCAGATCGGGATACCGGCGGATCGGTGACGTGAAGTGGCAATAGCAGTCCGAGGCAAGCGCGAAGTGTCCCACGTTCTCGGCGCTATAGCGCGCTTGCCGGAGTGATCGCAGCATCAAGTAGCTCAGGATCCGCTCGGAGGGGCTGCCCTCGATCTTCGAGATCAGCCGCTGGTAGTGGCGCGGAGTCACGCGGAAGTCCGCCGGCGTCCTGCGTCTGCCCTTGGAGGCGATGCCCAGCGTCACGCCGAATTGCGCGGCCAGTTCCTCGAATTCGATGACCTTCTTCGGATCCGGCTCTTCGTGGATCCGGTAGACCATCCCGGGTCCGGCGCCGGTGATGTGGCGCGCCACCGCCTCATTCGCCGCCAGCATGAACTCCTCGATGATCCGGTGCGCGATGTTGCGTGGCGCACGGCGGAGCCCCGTCATCTCGCCGGTCTCGTCGAACTCGATCAGCGGCTCGGGCATGTCGAAATCGATCGATCCCCGCCGCGTGCGCTTGCGGTTGAGGATCAGCGCCAGTTCCCGCATCAGCTCAAAACGCGTGACCAGCGGCGCATAGCGGTGCCGCAAAGACGTGTCGCCTTCGAGGATCGCGTGGACGCTCGTGTAGGTCATCCGCTCGGCGCTGTGGATCACTCCGCGGCAGAACTCCTGGGAAACGATGTCCCCGCCGTGGTCGATCTCCAGCAACGCGCTGAGCACCAGACGGTCGGCCTTCGGCTTCAGCGAGCAGATTTCGGTGGAAAGCTCGAGGGGCAGCATCGGGACCGCCCGGTCCGGGAAATAGACGCTCGTTCCGCGCAGCGCCGCCTCGCGGTCGATCGGCGATCCGGGGCGCACGTAGTGGGACACGTCGGCGATGTGGACCTGGAGAGCGAAGTTTCCGTTGGGCAGGCGCTCAACCCAAACGGCGTCGTCGAAGTCGCGGGCGGTCTCGCCGTCGATGGTGACGATGTCCAACCCACGGAAGTCGCGCCGGCCCGCCGCATCCACGGTCAGCGGAATCGATTGCGCCTGGTCGAGCGCCTCGGGCGGAAATCGGTGCGGGATGCGGAACTTGCGGATCGTGATCTCGACGTCGACACCGAAGTCGTCCGGATGGCCAAGGATCTCGACCACGCGGCCAACAGGCGCGCTGCCGTGCTTGGGGAACTCGATGACCTCCGCGTGGACGATCATCCCTTCGAGTTCTTCGGGCGATGAGACCTCGACGGGGCGGGCGGCGATCCGGTAGGGTCCCGCGGCGCCCTTGGGTGTGGCGAGTCCATCGGGGATCCGGATCCACTGCTGGATTCGGGCATCGTGCGGCTCCACCCACATGCCTTTGCGCTTGAGCCGGAATGTCCCGACTACCGCGGTGTTGGCGTGTTCGAGAATCCGCGCGATCTCGCCTTCCGCGCGTCCGTCGCGTCCGAACCGGACAATCTTCACCGCGGCGTGATCACCGTGCATCGCCTTGGCGGCGGCATCCGGAGGGAGGAAGATGTCCCCTTCGAGTCCGGCAACCGGATGATCCGGAATCAGGAACCCGAAACCGTCACGGTGCACCCGGACCCGTCCGGTGATCAACTTGGGCGCCGCTCTGGCCATGTGTGCGGGCTACTCGATGAAGCCGTGCGTCCGCAGTCCCTTTCGCGGTTCCTGCTCGTCAAAGTGGATGAAGGCCACGCGCTGGATGCCGTTCTCCAGTGCCACGCCATACGGCGGATCCTTGAACTTGAACACCGCCCGCAGCGCTTCCTGGTCGAGCGTCACGTCCGCGCTCAGCCCGGTGTCCTTGAGGAACTGCCCGGCGAACTGCTGGACACGGGTCGGGATGGCGACCACTTTGACGTCCTTCCACTTGTACCCGGTCATTTGCTTCGCGGCCTGGAAGCAGTGCATGCATTCCGGGTCAAAAAAGTACAAGAACACGCGGCCCTGGTTCAACGGGTAAGCCTTGCCATCGACCACCACCGACGCCGGCGCGCGCAGCCCGCTGTGCTGGAATACGGTGACGCCGTAGCAGACGCCGGTGAACACCGAGATCGCCCCGAGCACCACGGCTGCGCCGCGCAGTCCGTGTGACCGCTGCGCCCATAGTCCGGCAAGGCCAGCCATCACCAGCATCGCGGCGTCGCCCAGGAAAAAGCCAGGACCCACAGCCCGCTTCACCCACGGGAAGCAACTGCAGTCCTTCCCCACCAACTGGTTGTAGTTGATGGCCACGTACACCATGAACACCACCAGCAGCACGCACGTGAGCATTGCGCCCCAGCGCCGGTATCGCGGGATCAGGATCGCGATCCCCGCGAAGATCTCCGAGACCGCAAGCGCGATGGTGCCCGGAATGGTCAGCCACCCCGGAACCAGAAACTGCCCGAGCGACTGGGCCCAGGTGAGCGGGTCGGTCGCCTTCCAAATTCCGGCGGCGAGGAACAGAATCGAGATACAAGCCGCACAGATCCAGCCAATCGCGGACTTCCAAACAGCCGTTTCAAAGGCTGTGGACGCCGGATGTGACATACTGTCGTCCATGCTCCTTATTCTAGCGGTACTGGGTGTGGCGGTTTTCCTCCATCCAGTAGCCTCTGGGCAGCCAGCGGACTTGGTTCTGGATAACGCCAACATCCACACGGTGGATCCGGACCATCCGAAAGCGATGCGCGTTGCGATCCGGAACGGGCGGATCGCAGACCTGGACAACGATGCCTCAAAGCTCATTGGTCCGTCCACCAAGGTGATCGATCTGCGGGGCCAGACGGTGGTTCCCGGCTTCATCGACGCGCACGGACACATGCGTGGGCTCGGCGAGAGCTTGGAGTCGCTCGACCTCCGCGATGCAGCCTCAGCCGCCGCCGTTGCGGCTCAGGTGAAGGCCGCCGCCAGCGCCAAAAGGCCCGGCGAGTGGATCACGGGCCGTGGTTGGGATCAAACGCGCTGGGAGGGTGGCGAGTTTCCCCCAGCCACCGTGCTTACGGATGCCGCGCCGCGGAATCCGGTGTATCTCACCCGTGTTGACGGCCATGCCGCCTGGGTGAACGCGGACGCTATGGCCCGTGCCGACATCAACCCGGCCACGAAGGATCCAGATGGCGGGCGGATCATCCGTGGACCCGATGGCAAGCCGGCCGGAGTGCTGATTGACCGCGCCATGGGGCTGGTCCGCTCGAAGATTCTCTCAGCCGCGCCCGAAAAAGTACGTGCACAACTGAGCCGCGCCGCCATTGAGTGTTCGCGGCTGGGGCTCACCAGTGTCCATGACGCTGGTGTCGACGAGCAAGACTTGGCGGCGTACAAGCAGCTCATCGGCTCCGGAAAGTGGCCCGTGCGGATCTACGCGATGATCCGCGGTGAGGGTGAGCTGTGGCGCCGCTATCTCGCCCAGGGCCCTCAGGTAGGGCCCTGGCTGACGGTCCGGAGCATCAAGCTGATGGCCGACGGCGCGCTCGGCTCGCGTGGCGCCGCGTTGAAGGAGCCGTACTCGGATGAGCCGGGCAATCGCGGGCTGTTGATCCTCGGCCGCGAGGCTGTCGAGCGCGTGGCGCGGCAGGCCGCTGCCGCCGGGATGCAAGTGAATACCCATGCGATCGGTGACCGCGCGAATCGCGAAGTGCTCGATGCCTATGCCGCCGTGCTGGGAGGCGTCAACAACCGGCGTTTCCGTATCGAGCACGCACAGATCGTGACGCCCGCCGATATTCCCTTGTTTGCCCGGTATTCGATCCTCGCGTCGATGCAGGCCACGCACGCCACCAGCGACATGCGCTGGGCGGAGAAGCGCGTGGGCGAGCGGGCCGCGGGTGCTTATGCGTGGAACCGGTTCCTCGAAGCCGGGGTCAGGATCGCCAACGGGTCGGATTTTCCCGTCGAGGACCCGAATCCGCTCTGGGGCTTCTACGCGGCCGTCACGCGCCAGGATCACTCCGGCTGGCCGGCCCAGGGTTGGCAGCCCGCGCAACGGATGAGCCGCGCCGCGGCGTTGCGGAGCTTCACAATCGACGCCGCCTACGCGGCGTTTGAAGAGGACTCCAAGGGGAGCATCCAAAAGGGCAAGCTGGCGGACCTTGTGGTCCTGTCCCAAGACATCATGGCCGTGCCGGCTGAGCAGATCCTCAAGACGAAGGTGACGATGACGCTCGTGGGCGGCGAGGCCGTGTTTCAGGGGAAAACCGCCCGCGTGCTGTACGACGGCGCTGTCGAGATCGGCCGGTCGCAATGGAACATGATTCCGGTCAGCGCATGGGACCGTCCGGCCATGTTGCGCGGCCAGTTCAACGTTACGCGGGGATCGTCGAAGCTGCGAATCCTGGTGATGACCGCGGAGGATGTGATCCGTTTCCGCGACGGCAAGCCATTCCGGATCCTGGCGGCGGCCGGACCGGACCGGGGCGGCGGATTCGAGCACCGGCTGAGCCGTCCCGGAGATTACCGCGTGTTGATCGACAACCGGACCAACGGAACGTCCAACGTCCTGGTGGACCTCAAGGTCACCGCGGAACCCTTGGAGGGAGCCACATTCGAGCCGTTCGAATTGAGCCGGGCGACGCGCTGGACCGTATTGGGGATGAGCCTGGGGTTCTTCCTGATCACGGCGGGGTGGTCCGGGTTGAGGATCCACCGGGCATGGCGGAAGAGGTTCGATGCGTTGCGTGGTTGGGGCTCCGGCGAATGAGAATTCTGGTAGCGGGCGGAACGGGCACCGCGGGCCAGCACATTGTCCGGATGCTCGAGGCCAGGGGTGGACACCGCATCGAAGTCCTGAACCGTGAGAGCGGCGATGCCACGGATCCGGCTGTGGCCGACCGCTGTTGCCAGGGACAGGACGCGGTCGTTTCGGCGCTCGGCCAAAGCGTGTATCTCGACAGGGCGCGTCCGTCGCCGTTTTCGGACATTGACGTGGCCGCGCACCGCAATCTGATCACCGCCTGCCAGCGGCATGGAACCCGGAGGTTCGTGTACATCTCGGTGCTGTACGCGGCCCGGCATCCGGATGACCCGTACCTGGCGGCTCACTCTGCTGTTGAAGCGATGCTTCGCCAATCGGGGATCCCTTACGGAATCGTGCGGCCCACCGGGTTCTTCAAGTCGTACCTGCCGTTCCTGGATCTCGCGTTCAAGGGCACCGGCATTGTCTTGGGATCAGGAGCCGCGAAGTCGAATCCGGTTCACGAGGCGGATGTGGCGGAGGCTTGCGTCAAGGCACTATTTGAGGAACGCAACGTGGAGATCGATGCGGGTGGTCCCGCAATCCACACGCGCCGCCAGATCGCGGAATTGGCGTTTGAGGCAATCGGCAAGAAGCCGCTCATCTTTCACGCTCCGCTGGGCCTGGTGCGGATGGGCGCCCGGCTGGCGCGGCTTTTCGACTCGCGGAAGAGTGAGCTGTTCCGCTTCGCGTGCACGGTAAGCGAACATGATTTCGTTGGTCCGGCGATCGGCACCAGGAGCCTGCTGGACTATTTCCGGGAGGCTGCGAAGGGCAGGGTGGACCGGCGCTACTCGATCGCGAGCCGGTACAAGTAGTCGCGCGCCTTGAGGTAGGTCTCCGGATTGTAGCCGGTGACCGGCGTGTGGGCCTTGGCGCAGAATCCGGCAGCGGTGTCTCCACCCATCGCTTGTGCCAGAACGTTCTTGAGGTCCTTCGCGGCGGGCTTTGACTCGATCGACTTCGCCAGCGCGATGTCTTCCGACGCATTGCGCCGTAATAGCGTGCGGACGCTGGGATTCGCGGAGACGTAACGTTCGCTCTTGCCGCACACGTAGCCGCGCAGGACGCTGAACGAGGTATCGGCGCTTACGGCGGTCAAAGGTGCGACGGCCCCTGAAGTCATGGTCACCAGTGGAATCGCCGCGGGCTGGATCCGGAGCT
Source organism: Acidobacteriota bacterium (assembly GCA_016871015.1). Taxonomy (GTDB): domain Bacteria; phylum Acidobacteriota; class Terriglobia; order Bryobacterales; family Bryobacteraceae; genus SYLY01. The sequence goes on from VFZX01000034.1 coordinate 25,137, forward strand.
CTAGCGGCGAGATAATCCAGTCCGCACCCACGTTGAGCTGTGCTTCGACGCGAATCCGGCGGATTGGTGACACCGAAGGGATGAACAGATCCACGACGTAGACGTCCGCCTTCCGGGCCGGAATCTGCGCGGGGTCCCCGATCGTTGTGGTCAGCGGGAGCTTCACCTCTTCAAGCTTGTCCGGAATCCAGCGCTCGCCTTCCTGGTTGTAGACCACGCGGTAGACGTGCTGCTGGACGGCGTTCTCCGGATTCGCCCCGAAGTAGAGGTGATAGGGCTTGCCCAGCGGCGCGGTGATCACCAGATGGTACGTCGCGTGGCCGTTGCGGGGGACCGCGGGCGAGAGAATCTCACGCGGCCTGCCCGCCGCGTCAGGCGGGATGATTGCGCCGTCCGGACCCACGCGGCGGAACTCGGATAGCCATTGGACTTCGGGGTAGGGCTGAGTCTGCGCCCCCAGGGAAGCGCAGACCAGCGCCAGGTATGGAAGCCGGAGTCCCGTCACACCAGATCGAACTTCTCGGGATGCAGCAGCGGATCGCTCTTCAGCAGCACCGTCCGCCCCAGCACCTCTTCGATCTCGTGGATGTAGTTGGCGCCCTGCGCCTTGAGCGCCTTGGCGACATCGGGGTGGGCTCGGAGGACGACGCTGTTGCCCTCAACGGCGCGGGCAATCTTGTGCGCCTCGGTCAGGATCTCGCCGATCACCGTCTGCACACTCTTGACGTACCCGGATCCCTCGCAGGTTGGGCAGGAAGTGCACAGCGCCTTCTCCAGACTCTGCTTGACGCGGCGGCGGGTGATGGCCACGAGTCCGAAGTCGTTAAACTGCAGGATCTTGTACGGAGCGCGGTCCAACCGCATAGCCTCTTCGAGCGCCTGCATCACCTTCTGCCGGTTCTTGCGCTCGTCCATGTCGATGAAGTCGACCACGATGATTCCGCCCAGGTCGCGCAGGCGCACCTGCCGGACGATCTCCTTGATCGCTTCAAGGTTGGTCTTGACGATGGTGTCCTCGAGGCGGTTCGACTTGCCGACGAACTTGCCGGTGTTGATGTCGATCGCCACCAGCGCCTCGGTCTGGTTGATCACGATGTATCCGCCGGACTTGAGCCAGACCTTCGGCCGCAGCGCCTTCTCCATCTCCGAGGTGATGTTGAAGAAGTCGAAAATGGGCGTGTCCCGCTGGAAGAGCTTCACGCGCGGAACCAGCGCCGGCTGGAAGCGCTCGAGGAAGCCCACGATCTTCTCGTACAGGTCCTCGTTGTCGACAATGATCGACTTGAAGTTGTCGTTCACCTGGTCGCGCAGGGTGCGGGTGACCAGATCCAGATCGTGATGAAGCAGGCACGGAGCATTGCGCTTCTCGGCCCGCTTGCGGATGTCGAGCCAATGGTCGTGGAGGTACTTCATGTCCGCCGCGATCTCGGCCTCGGTGCGGCCCTCTCCGGCGGTACGGACGATGAATCCGCCGCTTAAGCCCTGGCTCTGGGCGAGGACGATCTTTTTCAACCGCTGGCGCTCTTCGTCGGTGGAGATCTTGCGCGACACACCCGAGCGGTCCTCGGTGGGCATGTACACGACGTAGCGGCCCGGCATGGCGATGTGGGACGTGATCCGGGCGCCTTTTTGGCCCAGCGGCTCTTTGCGCACCTGGACAATGATCTCCTGGCCCTCCTTCAAGAGGTCGCTGATGGAGGGCACCGGCGGGCGGTCCCGGTCCTTGTCTTTGTCACGCGCTTCGGGCCTGGATTCCGGTCTCTGCTCCGGACGTGGCGCCTCCTGCCGGAGTTCGGCGCGCTCCGGGCGGCCATCGCGGCCACGGCGGCGGAACTTGCGTCCGCGGGGGTGCGGATAGCGTGCTGCGGGCTGCTCGCGCGCTTCGGCGATCCGCTCTTCGCCGGAAGCTTCTTCGATTGGTTCATCCGGCTGGTCATTGGTTCCGGCGCCTGGATCCTCGATCTCCACCGCGGGCTCTTCTTCAGATTCGTCGAGCGGCGGATTCCAGTCATCAGCAGCGGCCTCAGCGGCCTCCTGAGCGGCATCAGCCACTTCATCTTCCGTGATGGCCCTGCTCACGGCGTCATCGCCGGGCTCGGGGGCCGCCAGCTCTTCGGGCTCTTCAACGGCGGGTTCCGCCTCGGCAGCGGTATATTTGGCGATCGACTCACCGGGCAGTACCAGCGGCTCAAGCTCCGGTTCCGGATCGGGTTCGGGTTCCGGATCGGTGGCGGAATCATCTTCGGCGGACGCTACGTCCTGTCTGTTCTCCTCGCCCTCGGGCAGAGAGGTGAACTTGGACTCCGGCATACCGCGTCCCCGCCGCCTGCGCCGTCTGCGTCCGCGGCGGTCACGGTCGTTCTCCCGGTCGCCCTGCTCGCGGGCCGGCGGCGCCTGCGTGGGGCTGCCGCCTGGAGCGGCGTCCGCACTGGCGGCGGGCTGGGCAGCGGCCTCGGGTTCCGGCAGCGCGGCGGGGGTTGGCTGGGCAGCGGCCAGTGGCGGCTTCCGCTTCCCCTTGTCATCGATCCGGTCGAACTCCTCGTCGGACTCCTCAAAGAAGTCGGAAACGTAGAGGAACGCATCCCGTTCCAGCCCGACATGCACGAACGCGGACTGCATTCCAGGGAGGACACGCGTGACCCGGCCCTTGTGAATGCTTCCCGCTAATGAATACTCGTTAGACCGTTGAAAATATACCTCAACGAGCTGATCGTCTTCCACGACGGCGAGTTTGGTTTCGTGGCGATTTGCCGAAATCACCAACTCTTTGATCATCGAAAATCTCCGGTTCCGAAGCTGCCGCAACGGAGAGGAGACCGGCCCGGCGTCGTCCGGACGCGGCAACGGCCATCAAACTGTCCTTGGGCGCTTCTGTCATGAAATGAAATGCCTACTCTACGATTCGCTTGAGCCGGACGTTATTCACCAACCCCAGCATCAGGAACGTGGACAATGTGCTCGATCCGCCATAGCTCATTAGCGGAAGGGGGATCCCGGTAATCGGCATCTGGCCCACCACCATCCCGGCGTTCACCAGGATGTGGAAGAGCAGCAGCGCCGCCACCCCCATGCAGATAAACGTCCCCGAACGGTCGAGGGCAGTCTGGGCGTTCTGGACGATCTGCATGAGCAACAGGAAATAAAACACGAAAATCACGACAACGCCTGAAAAGCCGTGCTCCTCGCTGAAGGTGGCTAAGATGAAATCGGTGTGGGGTACTGGAAGGAACTGAAGACGGGTCTGATACCCCTTCGCTGGTCCGCGGCCGAGCAACCGGCCCGAACCTACCGCGATTTTGGACTGAATCACCTGATACCCGGAGCCGTGCGGATCCGATTCCGGATCGATGAAGCTGTCCACCCGCGCCCTCTGGTACGGCTTGAGGACGAAATGGTAGGCGAACACCGGAACCACAACCGCCAGGACACCGAAAATCGCGATGTGCCGCCACCGGAGTCCGGCAAGCAGAATGCCAACGCCCGCCACCGGAAGGTACGTTAACGCGGTTCCCAAATCCGGCTGGCGCATCACAAGGAGCATCGGCACTGCCACCAAACCCGCAAGCTTGAGCAATTCGCGGCCATGCAGCGTGTCGCTTTTCGTGGCTGTCAAATATCTGGCTACTAGTAATATTATCACCAGCTTGCCGAACTCCGACACCTGAAAATGAAATCCGAACGCGAGAGGAATCCACCTTCGCGACCCGAACACCTTGGCGCCAGCCGACAGCACCACCACCAGGAGGATAATCGTGACCCAATACAGGAGCATCGACTTGCCCATTTGGGAGTGGTAGTCGATGCTGGCGATCACCCAGAAACCCACCAGGCCCGCGGCGACGAACAGAGTCTGGCGCCACCAGGCGCTCCCCCAGCGGGTCTCTTGGGTTGCGCTGTAGATCTGCAGGATGCCGATGGCGCTGATCGCCAGGGCCAGTCCGAGCATGACCCAATCGAGATTCCTCAAACGGCGCAGGCTCAAATTCATCGCGCCGTGTCCCGTGCGCGAGCCACAAGCGGAGGCGCCGGCCGCCGGGACTTCTTGTCGAAGTACGCCTTCACGACATCGCGGACGATCGGCGCCGCGCGGTCCCCGTGCTCTCCGTGCTCATAGAGCGCCGCCACCACGATCTCCGGGTTGTTCCGCGGGGCGAACCCCACAAACCAGGCGTTGTCCGACAGCGCGATGCCGAGCTTTCTTGAGCGGATCAGGTCGTTTGAGGCCAACTGCGCGGTTCCGGTTTTTCCGCACAGCTCGACCCCGGGAATCACCGCGCCGCGCGCCGTTCCACCCTGGTTGACCACTCCGAACATTCCGTTGACCACGCGGGCTACGTTGTCCGGTTTCCAGTTTGCCTTCCGCGGCGGGTCGAGCGCGGGAGGCGGGTCGAGCAGCAGGTGTGGCCGGTGCCACTCTCCGCCGCGGGCGAGCCCCCCAATGGCGTGCGCGAGCTGGAGGGGTGTCACGGTAAGCGCTCCCTGCCCGATGACCACCGAAAGCGTCTCCCCCGAAAGCCAACGCTGACGTTGCGTCCGCATCTTCCACTTGCGCGACGGGACAGTGCCCTCGGATTCGGCTGGCAGATCGATTCCGGTCTTTTTTCCCAGCCCGGCCAGATCGGCGTATTCCGCGACCCGGTCGATGGTGATCTTGGCGCCGATGTTCTGCTGGAAATAGATATTGCAGGAGTGGATCAACGCCCGGTTCAGGTTCATGTATCCGTGGCCGCTGCGGATGTTGCACTTAAAGTAGCGGTCGTAGAACTGCGCGCCTCCGGTGCACACGGCATGCGAGCCTTCTTCCACAATACCGTCCTCAAGGCCGGCCATCGCCATCAGGGGCTTGAAGGTTGATCCCGGTGCGAGAACGGCTTGGATGGCGCGGTTCATCATCGGGAAGTCGGCGCTGTCGCGGATATCAGCCCAGTCCTTGGCGCGGATCCGGCCGACGAACCGGTTCGGATCATAGGCCGGACGGCTTACCATCGCGAGCACTTCACCGGTCCGGGCATCGAGGGCGACCACCGCGCCGCGCCGGTCCTGCATGGAGAGCTCCGCGACTGCCTGGAGGTCGAGATCGAGGGTCAGCCGGATGTCCTTGCCTGCCGCGGCTCCTTTGTGGTCGATGACTTTGAGGATTTTATTGCGGTTGTTGACCAGCACGCGCCGCTGGCCGTCGATTCCCATCAGCAGGTCGTTATACTGGCGCTCAATGCCCGTCTTGCCCACGATGTCGCCCTGCTTGTACCGCGCGAAATCAGCCGAATCGAGTTCGGACTCGCTGATCTCGCCCGTGTAGCCGATCACGTGCGCCAGCATTCCGCTCCGCGGATAAATCCGGCGGAAGGTCTGGATGACTTCGAGCTCCTGGTAGTTGTCATGGCCGCTGTGGGCTTCGATGAAGGCGAGCTCGGCCGAGGTCAGCTCGCCTTTGACATTGATGGCCTCGTACTTGGCGCGCGTGCGGTCGTAGCGGCGGAGCCGCTCGTTCAGATCTTCGCAGTCCAGATCGATCGCCTTGCAGACGGTTTGGAGATGGTCCGTCTTCAGGTTGTCGCGCGACAGGTAGAGTGAGAACGACGAGTGGTTGTCGACGATCACTCGCCCGTCGCGGTCAAGAATCCTGCCCCGGGGAGCGGGCAGGGGCTGGGAGCGGACGTAGTTTTTTTCCGCCAGTTCGTCGTAGTAGTCGGGGTCGCGGATCTGGAGCGCCCAGAATCCGGCGAGCAGGTACAAGAACACAGCCAGTACCACCCAGCGGAACAACGTGATCCGGTTGGTGAGGGCCTTCGGATCCTCTTTCAGGACCCAGCGGATTTCCGGTTCTTTGTCTTTTTCAAGGTCGGCCGGGATGGTCGGATCCGGCATCTGCGCCTGCCTTATCTCTACAGTTTATCCAACAACTGGAACAGAGGAACTGCGACGGCGGCATTGAGGATCGCAAACAGGAGCGCCTCACCGGGCTCGAAGCTGAACTGCTGGCCGAGGAGCGAACTGGCCAGGGTCCAGTAGAGGAGCTGGTGGACGAGGTAGAACGCGAAGGCGAATATCGCCCGGACCATGTTGTTGTCCGAGTCCATCCGCAGGCTCACCGACGCGGTCCAATAGCCTGTGAGCGTCTTGACGATCCCGAACAGCCCGAGGGGATTCTGAGACAAGGCGTCCTGCAGGAGCCCCACGCCCATGCCGATGAACAGGGCCGAGACCGGCTCCCGCCGCATCAGCCCGAAGTAGACCGTCACCAGCAGTGGCGGATCCAGGTAGGACAGGTATTCCGTAAAGAGAGGCGCTTTGACCTGGAAAGCCACCGCGACGATGGGCGCGATGATCAGGGCGAGCGGCCGCAGCCGGTACTTGCGCGCGCCAGCGTTCGGCGGCAGGTGAGCCGGAAGAAGCGACATCACTCGGGCTGCTGGCCCCGCGGCTCGGCTGGCCGTGACTCTGGATCCGGCTTGGGCGCGGGCGGTGGCGGTTCGATGTTGAAGTTCGGGACCCCGCCAGCTCCGTAGGGATGTCCCTGAACGATGCCGATGCGCCGGTAGCGGTCCACAACCTGGTCGGCGTCGGTTTCCACCACGCCTCCGCGAATCACGCGAGAGGCGCCGGAGCTCGTGTTTTGCTCAGCCGGGGGAGGCTGCATCAGGTGCGGCTGCTGGGCCTGGACGGTTTGAGAATCGGGCAGTGGCTGGTGGACCCCGTCGAGAACGATGAGCACCTCTTCCAGTCCCTTCTGGAGTCCACTGGGGACCAGGTGAACTTCCTGGAAGAACATTTTGCCTTCGCGCGTGGACTTGACCTGTCCGACCGGGATTCCTTTCGGGAAGATGAGATCATCACCGGAAGTGAAGAACCACTCGCCGACTTCCAGTTTTTCCTGGTTCTGAATGTAGTCCACCAGGCACGTGCTGTGGCCCTGGCCCTTGAGCGTGCCGGGGATCCGGTGCTTCTGCGAGATCACGCCTGCCTTGAAATTGGTGTCGATGAGCAGAACCACCTGGGAGAAGCTCGGATATGCCGCGCCGACGCGGCCCACGATCCCGTCTGAGGTGACCACCGGCATGTTCTTCTTGACGCCATCGTTGGCGCCACGATCGACGAACACGACCTTCGAGTTGTCCGGGCCCCGGCCGGTGACGTGCGCGGCCACGGTCTTCGACGGAGTGCGTGCCTGGAAAAGCGCCAGTACCCGTGCGCGGTCAGCGGTGGACAGGTCGTTGCGCAGGAACTGATTCTCCATTTGCAGTTTACTCACCCGGTCCTGGAGTTTTCGGTTCTCCTCGCGCGCCTTCACCAGTGAGGCGTATTCGGAGATCAGGCCGAACGTGTTGGCGTGCAGGACGTCGAGAAGCCGCGCTAGTGGCATCACGCCGGTGACGGCCCACACGCGGATGGAGCGGACTTCCTGCCGGCTCTTCACCTGATAGGCGAGCAGAAACAGTTGCGCCGCCAAGGCGATCGCCAGGATGGTTACGTTGCGGTAACGATTCACCAGGAGTTCCATCACCCGCTCCGTGGAAAGGAGTCACGAGCCTTAGATGCTATCGATTTGAATACGGCGCAAGAGATCGAAGTCGGTCAGCATCTTTCCGGTTCCGAGCGCGACGCTCGCCAGTGGGTCTTCCGCGATCGAGACCGGCAATCCCGTCTCGAAACGGATACGCTTGTCAAGATTCTTGAGCAGAGCGCCACCCCCCGTTAGCACGATACCACGGTCGCTGATGTCTGCGCTCAGTTCGGGCGGGGTGCGCTCAAGGGCCACGCGAACCGCGTTGACGATCGCCGCTACGCATTCGGCGATGGCCTCCCGGATTTCGCTGTCGTCGACCGTGATTGTTTTGGGCACGCCTTCGATCAGATTCCGGCCCTTGATCTCCATGGTCAGCGGCTTGTCCAGCGGATACGCCGATCCAATCTGCATCTTGATCTGCTCGCTGGTCCGTTCGCCAATCAGGAGGTTGTACTTCCGCTTCAGGTACTGGATGATCGCCTCGTCGATCTCGTTCCCGGCCACCCGCACCGACCGCGAGTACACGATACCGGACAGGGAGATCACGGCGACGTCGGTGGTGCCACCCCCGATGTCGACCACCATGTTACCCGAGGGCTCGGTGATCGGGAGTCCGGCGCCGATCGCCGCCACCATCGCCTGCTCGACCAGATGAACTTCGCTCGCCTTTGCCCGGTAAGCGGAATCGATCACCGCCCGCTTCTCGACTTGCGTGATCTCGCTCGGCACACCGATCACAATCCGCGGGTGGACAAGCATTTTCCGTCCATGCGCCCTTTGGATGAAGTAGTTGAGCATCTTCTCGGTGACCCGGAAGTCGGCGATCACGCCGTCCTTCATGGGCCGGATCGCGACGATGTTCCCCGGGGTCCGGCCGAGCATTTCCTTGGCTTCCCGGCCCACGGCCTCGACGTCACCCGATTTCTTGTTGATGGCAACGATCGAGGGTTCGTTGACGACGATTCCGTGCCCTTTGGAATAGACAAGAGTATTGGCTGTGCCCAGGTCGATCGCCAAATCGGAGGAAAAAAAGCTGAAAAGTGAACGGAAGTTCATCTTGGAGGCGCTAAGGCTGTTCACAGGCTACCATATTCGGGGTTAGCCCGCGCAACCGGAGTGTACTACCGGTCGAGTGTTTCGAGGAAAAACTCCTGCATTTTCTTGAGAGTAGGTTCGAACCACGGAGGGCTGTTAAAGAAGCCGTGAGCAGCGCCCGGAGCTGTGAACAGCTCCGCCTTGACCCCTTTTGCGGTGAGCAAGTCGAGCATTCGCTTCGACTGGGCGAACGGCACTGTCGCGTCCGCATCACCGTGTAGGAACAGAAATTTAGCGGACTTTTTCGCCACATGGGTGATCGGTGACGCAAATTTCCATAGGTCCGGATTGGCCGTATAGGACGCGCCCAGGAACTGGGCGACCGAGTTGTTCGCGTTGCCGCCTACCTGAGGGCCGAAGCTGGCCAGGTCGACCGCGGGGTTGAAGGCGGCGACGGCTGCGACGTGGCTGGATACTCCCGGGTTGCCACCGTCGCCCTCGAACTCCTTCTGAGACGTGGTCCCGAGCAGCGCTGCCAGGTGTCCACCCGCGGAGCCTCCGGCCGCTCCGATCCGGTTGGGGTCGATCAGGTATTTCGCGGCGTTGGCGCGGACCCACCGGACAGCCGCCTTCGAGTCGTGGATCGCGGCGGGCCACCTGGCCTCACCCGACAGACGGTACTCGATACAGGCTCCCACGTATCCGGCCGCAGCAGCCATGTGCGCGGCCTGGCGCGAAAAAGCCTGCTTGTTTCCGCCGCGCCATCCTCCGCCGTGCACGTAGACTACGGCTGGGCGGGGCCGCGCGGCGGGCGCCTTGGGCAGGTACAGGTCCAGGCGCATCTCACGGGCGCCATAGCGGGCGTAGACGATGTCCTTTTGGACCTCCACGGTGTCCGGGATGCGAAGCGGCGGATTCTGCTGTGCGGCGGCAAGGCCCGCCAGCGCGAGGATCAGGATCGTGGGTTTCACCGGGACGCTCCCTTCTTCCGGCCGCCTGCCGCCCGTGGCACATCCGGGACGCCCTCTCCGTTGTAGCGGCTGAGGATCATCCACGGATCGTTGGTCCGGGCGCGCCATTCGTGGACCGTCTTGCGCAACGATGCGAGAGTCGCGGCATGAGCAGCGGATCCGGCAAGATTGTTCACCTCGTTCGGATCCTTGGTGATGTCGTACAGCTCCTCGCCCTTACGGTGGAGATAGGCGGCAGCGGTGCGCTGGCCGATCTTGCCGTTCTCCCCGGCGCGGAGCACGCTTTGCCAGGTGGCCGAGGCCCACAGGTCGGAGGCGTGCGGAAATTCGAGCTCGGGAAAC
>VFZX01000035.1 GCA_016871015.1 Acidobacteriota bacterium
ACCCAGTTACGGGTATTCGACGGCCGCGATGTCGATCCATCGATCCCGGTGATCAATATCGACAAGGAGATTCTCCGCGATCCCCTCAAGGTGGACGGGCTCATTCAGATCGGAATCGATCCTGTGATCGAGATCCGGCACTTCGAGGCGGTTACCCGGTGGAAGGGGGACGAGCCGGAGCGCATCATCGACTACGGCTACCGCTTGGCCCGCGCGATGAAAACGCGGGTCCGCTCCACGCTGATTCCATTGGTCGAGCAGTACGCGCCCAAGGTAGTCCCGTGCCGGGCTGTGATTCCCTACGGTGGCGGCGCGCTTCGGGGTGGCTACCGTGTCCAGCCGTTCTGGATGGTCGACGTGGCGAGGGCGCTGGCCGAACACCCGGATTTCGTTGTACTCGCGCCGTTGATGCGCCACGACGCGGCACAGCGCGCGGAGTTTATCCGCCTTGCCCAACGAAGCCGCAATCCGAATTACGTGGTTGGCGTCTTGATGACCGGTGCACTTCGATATGGTATGAGTGGTTGGAGAGAGATTCTCTTGCGGGAGGGACTGCGGATGTTGACCGACGATATTGAAGCGATGCTCCTCGACTCGGAGTTGGGGCGTGAGATCCTGGCCCGGTCCCATGCACGGGGCGCCGATCAGGGGTGGACTAAAGGCAGGCTTGAAGGGGAGGAGAACGGCGTTCGCAATTCACTTTTGGAGATCCTGTCACAGCGCTTCCCGGGGATCGACGGCCGGCCCTACATCGAGCGGATTCATAGCATCGATGTGCTCAACTCGCTGCTCGGCCCCGTCATGCGCGCCGCAACTGCTGGGGAAGCCCTCGGAATTCTCCGGTCCGCCGCGGGATTGTAACGCCTCCCCGAGGTATACTAGCCTGGACCGGCAAACCCCGCGCCGGTGAGGAGGCTACTCATGAACCGCAGAAATTTCCTCGCCCGGTCCGCCGCCGCGGCGGCCCTTCCGCTGGCGATGGCGCAGCAGCCGCAACCCCGGCGCAGGATGGGCGGCGACACCGGCCGCGGCCTCCAGCCGCTCGATGGCGGCAAGATCGGCAACACCCCAGCCATGAAGATCTCCGACATCAAGACCTTCCTGGTCGGCGCCGGAGGCCGCAACTGGGTCTACGTGAAGATCCTCACCGACAAGGGCATCTACGGAATCGGCGAAGCCTACTCCGCGGGACCGGATGAAGCCACCGTCAAAGTCATCGAAGACTTCAAGCGCTGGCTCGTGGGCCAGGACCCGCGCAACGTTCAGTACCTGTTCGACCTGATGTACAACACCACCCGGTTCCCCGGCGGACTGGTGATCAACTCGGCCATCAGCGGCATCGAGCACGCGCTTTGGGACATCGCGGGGAAGTCGGCGGGAGTGCCTGTCTGGGCGCTTCTTGGCGGACGCACGCGCAACAAGATCCGGGTTTATCAGAGTATTGGCGGCACGAGTCCTCAGGAAGCGGCCGAGTCCGCCAGCAAGATGGTCGAGACCTACGGGTATACCGCTCTCAAGATGGGTGTCACCGCCCCGGGCGACATGCCCTACAACCGGGCGCTACGGCTGAGCACCGAGCGGGTGCGCGCCGTCCGCGAAGCCGTCGGCCCCGACGTCGATATCGGCGTCGACATCCACACCAAGTTCGTCGAAGTGGAACGTGCGGTACGGCTGGCAAAGGCGATCGAGCCGTTCCATCCGATGTGGCTCGAAGAACCAATCCGGCCGGAGAACTACACGGCGATGAAGAAGCTCGCCGACCATGTGGACATCCCGCTCGCCAGCGGGGAATCCAACTACATGAAGTACGAGTTCAAGCAGCTCATTGACATGCAGGCGCTCGACTTTGTCCAGCCCGACATTTGCTGCTGCGGTGGCGTGCTCGAGATGAAGAAGATCGCCGCCATGGCCGAAGCGCAGTACATCAAGGTGGCGCCTCACAATCCGATGAGCCCGTTGGCGACGGTGGTCAACGTGCACTTCGCCGCCTCCACGCCGAACTTCTACATCCTCGAGTACCATGCGCCGGATTCGGGCGCGAGCAAAGTGGTGCTAAAGGAGCCGTTGATGGTCAACAAGGACGGCTACGTCGACATCCCGAACAAGCCGGGATGGGGCGTCGAGCTCAATGAAGAGGCCTTCAAGAGCATGCCTCCCCAGCCCTGGCGACGGGGCACAAACTTCCGCGCCGACGGATCGCCGTACTTCCAGTAGTCCCGATCTGGACGCCGGTTTGGGATGATATACTCCCGATGGGCGTTTCATGAGGCATCTTCTGTTGTTCGCGGCGGCTGCGGCAGCAGCCCTGGCACAAAACGCGGAACTCAGCGGACGGATCACGGACAGCTCGGGAGCGCTGATTCCCGGAGCGCGTGTCCGCCTCACACAGGAAAGGACGGGGTTGGAGCGCGGCGCCACGGCCAACCCGGACGGCTACTACAGCTTCCTTGCGCTTGGACCCGGGTCTTATCGGCTCGCTGTTGAGCATCCCGGATTCCGGCCAGTCGCGCGAACTGGCATCACACTTGAGGTCCGCCAAACCGCCCGTGTCGACGTCACGCTCGAAGTGGGATCCACCAGCGACGCCGTCACGGTCTCGGGCGAACTCCCCCGTGTTCAGACGCAGGATGCAACCCTCGGAACCGTGGTGGAGAGGCAGCGGATCGAGGAGCTTCCGCTGAATGGCCGGCACGTCTTCAACCTCGTCAAGATCGTCGCGGGCGTGCAGCCGCGCTTCAACGACACCGACGGATTCGCCGAGATCCGCAATCAGAACTTCTCGCAGATCCGCTTCAACGGCGGCCCCTGGGGCGGCAATCAGTTCTTCCTCGACGGCGCGATGAACACGCTGCCGGTGGCCAACGAGATTGCCGTGGTCCCGATGGTAGACGCCATCGAAGAGTTCAAGGTTGAGACCAACTCCTTGAAAGCCGAGTACGGGCAGACCTCGGGCGGAGTGGTAACCGCCGCGACCAAGTCCGGAACGAACGCCTTCCATGGGTCGCTCTACGAGTTCCTGCGCAATGACTCGCTGAACGCGCGCAACGCCTTCGCGGTGCAGCGCGACCGTTTCACGGGCCGCATCAAGCCCATCCTGCGCTACAACCAGTTCGGTGGCACCGCCGGCGGACCGGTCCGTATCCCGCGTCTTTACGACGGGCGCAACCGCACATTCTTTTTCGCCGGTTACGAGCAGTGGCGTCACTGCGCATCACAGTTCAACCGGGGGACGGTGCCCGTCACCGCGCAGCGCAACGGCGACTTTTCAGATACGCGCGACGGGCGTGGCGCTGCGATCCCGCTGTTTGACCCGGCTACCACGCGCGCGAATCCCGCGGGGAGCGGATTCATTCGCGACCGTCTGCCCAACAGCATCGTGCCGCGGTCACGCATCGATCCGCTGGCGATCCGGGTGCTCGAGTTCATGCCGCGGCCCAACGCGATTCCCGACGACGCATTCACGAACTCGAACAACTTCCTGTCGCTGGTGAGCTCTCCCACGGACCAGGGTGTGACCAACCTCCGCTTTGACCACGTGCTTTCGAGCAAGGACAACCTGACGTTCCGATACACCGGCACGCGGAACACGTTCAACGACCGGGGTTTCGGGCTCGGCCCCGCCGACCCGCTGGCGCGCATCGACCAGCGCGACAATCACAACTGGCTCGCCGGATACACACGAATCGCGAGTCCTTCGGTGTTGAACGAATTCCGGGGCGGCGCGACGCGGCAGTTCCTGGATTTCCGGCATCCGAGCGTTGGCGAAGACTGGCCGCGCAAGCTTGGATATCCGGCCATCATCCCGCCAGACCAGTTCCCCATCGTTGCCATCACCGGAATGCTTAGCCTTTCCCGCGCCGGATTCGCGGGAGGATTCCGCGCGCAACACACGGTCCAGTTTGCCGACACCGTGTCCATCACGAGGGGCAAGCACCAATTGAAGGCAGGCGTCGACTTCCGGATCACCCGGCAGAACTGGCTCAATAAGGGTGATCCGTCCGGCCGCTTCAGCTTCGGTACCGATCTCACCGGAAATCCGCAAGCGCCGCAAGGAACCGGCTTCGGCATGGCCACCTACCTGCTCGGCGAGGTTTCCGGAGGCCAGTTGCGGATCCTCCCGCACTCCTCATTCCACTCTTCAAACGTCGCCGGATTCGTGCAGGAGGACCTCAAGCTGACTCCCCGGCTGACGCTGAACCTCGGTGTCCGCTACGACTTTACGACCGCGCCTGTCGAGCGGTATAACCGGTTCTCCTCTTTCGATCCCTTCCTGGTCAATCCACAGACGTCCCTTGCCGGCATGATGCGGTATGCGGGCGTTGACACCCCGCGGAACTTCGTCAACCGTGACTTCAACAATATTGGTCCGCGCTTTGGATTCGCGTGGGATGTGTCCGGCAACGGCCGGACAGCTGTGCGCGGGGGCTACGGTATCGTCTATCTGACGACCGATGCCACGGACTCGAGTGGCGCCAATCCGAGCGCTCTCGGTTTCTCCGCCGACACGCCTTTTGTCGCGCCCTCGCTCGGACCCTTCAAGGCGTTCCAGTTCTCCCAAGGTCCGCCGGCGCTGGTCATTCCGCGGGGCGCCGCTGGCGGACCCTCAGCCTTCCGCGGCCTCAATGTGCAGTATCAGGACCGGAACGCGCCAGCGCCCTACCTGCAGCAGTGGAACTTCACCATTCAGCGCCAACTGCCGGCCGGGTTCACGGGCTCGGCGAGCTATGCCGGCAACCGGGGCGTGAAGCTGTTCGGCGCCGACTACGAAATCAATCAGCTTGACCCCGCGAACTTCACCCTCGGACTCGCCCTCCAGGATCAGGTGAACAATCCCTTCTTCGGCCAGATCCTGACCGGCGCCCTGTCAGGACGCACGGTCCAGCGCTCGCAACTGTTGCGGCCGCTGCCCGACTATTTGAACGTCCCGCTGTGGCGGAACCGCGGAGCTTCCTCTGTGTACCACTCGCTGCAGTTGACCGTGGAGCGCCGGTACTCGAAGGGACTCAGCCTTCTGTTTTCCTATACCAACGGGAAGTTGATCAACGACGCTACGTCCACCGCAACCGACACCGGGGGCGGCGGCGATTTCCGGATCGGGCGATTCAACCGGTTCCTCGACCGCTCGCTTGATGAAGGCGACATATCGCAACGTGTGGTTGCCAGCGCGGTTTGGGAGATCCCCGCCGGAAAGCAGCGAATGGCTGTGACCCGCGCGTTGCTGTCGGGATGGCAGCTCAACACCGTCACGACGGCGCAAACCGGAGTTCCGCTGCGCGTTCGGGGCGCGTCGAACTTTACCGGGATTGCCTGGCCCGATGTGACGCGCGATCCGACGCTTGATTCCGCGGACCGGTCCGTTATCCGCTGGTTCGACACCGACGCCTTCCGCAATCCGCGCAACTTCACGATCGGCAACGTAGCGCGGACTCTACCCCGCACACGCGCCCCTGGACTGTTCGACATGGCGCTCTCGTTGTTCAAAGTGTTCCGCGTGGCTGAGAACATGCGGCTCGAATTCCGCGCGGAAGCCTTCAACGCACTGAACCACGTTAACTACGCGGTCCCCAACACCACGTTCACACCGAACGCGCAGGGCGTGAACAACAACGCCAACTTTGGCCGGAGCCTGTCGGCGCTGAACGCCCGTGCGTTGCAGTTCGGCTTGCGCCTCGTATTTTGAGACGTCCAGACGCAAAATCTCGGTCCAAACTCCGCTTCTGAACAGGTCACACCGGCGAACTACATCATGTCGTCAAGCAACGTCACTTCCCACGCCTCGGTGATCCACCGCGCCACCATTCAAGGTGCGGGCGTGGGCAATGGAAGAACGATCTACGAAGGGCACTACGAAGTGACGGAGACTTGCTGTCCGCAGCCCATCCGCGACGGCGCGGAACTCGGACGATTGCTGAGGAGCTGGGTCGACGCCGTCGTTTCCAGGTTGTAGCGCTTGGGACCCGTCAGAATTGGGCGCGGTCCCACGATACAATGGCTGCCATGTCCTCCCCAGCGCGGCCTGCCTTCGCCCTGTTCCTCGCACTCGCTGCCTTTGCGGAAAGTACCAGCGATCCGCTCGACGCCTGGACCCGGGCGAAGGTGCGGCCGCTCACGTCCACTCCCGGACGCCACTCCATCCACGCCTACATCAACACGACCCCGGAGAGTCCGGACGGCAAGTTCGTCCTGTTCTACACGTCCACGGAGCGTGAAGGCTACAGTGGCGAGATCCGGATCGCCGACCGCGCCACGGGCAAGGAAGAGATCCTGGTGCGCAACGTAACCGTCGAGGACGCGCACCGCGCCGCCTGCCAGCAGTGGGTGTCGGGAGGCAAGCGGATTGTGTTCCACGACTATCGCGGCGGTGAGTGGATGGTGCTCACCGTCGACATCGCGACGAAAAAGGAACGCATTCTCGCCAAGGGCCGGATGGTCTCCTGGGGACAGCCGGCCCACGACCTCGTCCCAATCTACGGACCCCACTGGGCGCCCGGCGAACACCGTGACCTCGAACTCGTCAATGCGGCGACCGGCGAAATCCGTAAGGTGGTCCGCGCGGATGAGGTGCGGGCCCGGTATTCCGAAATGGTCGCCAAGGAGTTCGGCAGCCGGCCCATCAGCATCTTCTTCCCGGTGCTCAGCCCGGACCTCAAGCGCGTCTTCTTCAAGCTGGCGACTCCCAAAGGAACCGATTTCCGGTCCAAGGACGCAAGCCACCGCGAGCAGTTGATCGCCTACCACCTCGATGAGAAGCGGTTCCTGTTTGGACGCGCCCGCTGGGGCCATCCAGCCTGGCTTCCGGACTCGCGCACGATCATGAACATGAACAATGTCCTGATCGACTCCGATGACGGCGCCGAGCGCACGATCCCGGGTCTGCCCGTGTTCCGCGGATCGCACCCAAGCGTCAGTCCCCTGGGCGATCTCTGGGTCACTGACTCCCTGATGGAGAGCTTCGGCGGCAAACCGGGCGAGTGGGGTGTCGCGCTGGCCGGTATGCGCGGCGGCCGGCACGAGTTTCTGCACCGGTTCGACAACGGACGCGGCGCGGCGTCGTGGCGCGTGTCGCACCCGCACCCGGCCTTCTCGAGTGACGGCCAGCGTGTCTACTTCAACGTCAACGACACGTCGTGGACTCAGTTGTACGTGGCTGAGCTTCCGCCCCCTGAGCGATCTCCTTCAGTCCGCGCGCCAACCGCTCCAAGCCGCGCGACAAGGTAGCGCCGCCCGAGGCGAACGACACCCGGAGCGTCCCTTCACCCGCGGGTCCGTAGGCCGACCCGTGGACCGTCACGACGCCATGCTGACGCAGCAGGCGCTGCCGGATGTCATTCGACGCCAACCCCAAACCCCGGCAGTCCGCCATCGCGAAGAACCCTCCTTCGGGCGCTAAGACCTGGCACCCCGGGATCCCGCTCAGCCCCTCCAACACCCGCGTCCTGCGCGCCGCGTACTCCGCGCGCATCTCCGCCACGCATTCCTGCGGACCCGCCAGCGCCGCAGCCGCCGCATCCTGAACGAACGTCGCCGGACCGCGGCTGGACTGCTGCAGCACCAGGAACATCGCGCGAATCGCATCAGCGGGCGCCGCGCAGTAGCCCACGCGCCAGCCCGTCATCGAGTAGGTCTTCGACAGCGCGTTGACCAGGATCGTACGCCCGCGCATCGCCGGAACCGCCGCCGCCGGACTCACGTGGCGCGCCTCACCGTACACGATCGCCTCGTAGATCTCGTCGGCGATCACCCACAGGTCCCGCTCGGCGGCGAACTCCGCAATCGATTCGATCTCCGCCCGCGTGAACACCGTCCCCGTGGGATTCCAAGGAGTGTTCAGGACCAACGCCCGCGACCTGGGCGTCCAGGCCGCCTCCAGCGCCTCGCGCGACAGCGTGAAGCGGCCATTTACGATAGCCGATGCTGCCGCTACGGGGACTCCGCCTGCCAGCCTGACCGGCGACAGGTAGGCGTCGTAGACCGGATCTGGAAGGATCACTTCATCGCCCGCATCGAGAATCGCGGCCAGCGCTGCGTAGATCCCGAAAGTCGCGCCGGTGGTCACCAGGATTTCGGTCCCCGGATCGTAGGAGAGTCCGTTCTCGCGCACGAGCTTGGCGGCCACCGCCTCGCGGAGTTTCGGTTCTCCGCGATTGTCCGGGTACGCCGTGCGGCCAGCGCTCAGCGCCCGCCCGGCTGCTTCGACGATGTGCGGAGGCGTCGGAAGATCCGGCTCGCCGCGCATGAGCGAAACGAGATCCGCTCCTCCGGCCTGCAATTCACGGACTTCGGCGAGGATCGAGTTGACCGCCGTGGGTTTGAGATTCTGAATCCGGCCGGAAAGGCGCATCAGATTCAGGATAAGCGGTATTTGTCGAGCGCCGCCTCGTCGAGCGAAACACCCAGGCCCGGCTTGGATCCGATCGCGTACTTGCCGTTCCGTACTGTGAACGGCTCCTTCATGCAGTCGTCCTCGAGGACATTGGTGACGCTGATGCAGTATTCAAGCGCGGGCCAGGCAGCCGCCTGGTGGGCCTGGAACACTTGTGAGATTCCGTTATCGATTGAATGTTCGATCCAAATCGGCTTCCGCGACTGCCGCGACAACGCTGCCAGCCGCTCAAGCGTCTTGCCCAGCCGCTGCCCGGCCACGATCCAGGCGTCGATCAACCCTTCGCGGGTCCAGGGTTCGAGGTCCATATTGTCGATGTGCTCGGCGATGGGCAGCGCCATCTTGCCTTTGAGCGCGCGATAGCCGTCCAGGTTGGTGCGTGCGATCGGCGACTCGACCGCGAAGTAGTTCTTGAACCGCGCCAGTTGCCGCGTCATCTCCACCGCTCTTTCCGGCGTTTCCCAGGTGCTGTTGGCGTCGGCCCAAACTTTGTAGTCCTTCGGGACTACGGCGCAGATGGCCTCGGCCTGCTTGACGGCGTCGATCCAGGGGCGCGCTTTCACCTTGTGGATCCGGTAGCCGAGCGAGGCGCCGAGCTTTGCCTCCGAAGCCATCGTTTCTGATGGGAAACACTGGCTCCACCAGACGGGCGTGATCCGGGCGAGCGGCTTGTCAGCGAACAGACGCGCGACAGGTTTGTTGGACGCCTTGCCCAACAGGTCGTACACGGCGATCAGAATGCCGCGCAGGGAATCATCCAGCAGATAATCCCACGGCGAAGCGCCCACCAGCTTGTCGAGGATCGCCTTCGCTTGCGCGGGTGGCATCTTGGTCTCCCCGATCCCGGTGACGCCTTCATCGGTATGAAGCTTCACAAAGTGGACCACGAAATCCGTCTGGTCCCGCTTCTGATTCTTCCAACTCGATAACCACGCCTCGCGGACCCGCTCGGAGAACGGAATCCGCACACTGCGAATCTCGTACCGGCTGATCCGCAATTTCGGAGCGGCGGCCGCCGCGCTCGCAAGCGGGGCCAATCCCGCCGAGACCAGGCGCGCCAACAAGTCACGCCGCAGCATGGATCAGCCTCTGCGCGCCCACGCGTTCATTGGCGTTGGTGGCGCCGGCGGAGGTGGCGGCGGTGGAGCGGGCTTGCGGATCCGGCCATCAAGCGTGGCGTAGACGCGTTCGAGCTTCGCCTTGGCGAACTCCTTCGAGCCCGGATCCAGGCTGAGCGGAGCCAGGTCCTTGTCCGTCACTTCGTTCGCCGTTTCGAGATATTTCGTGAGGTAGTTCTTCACCCGGTCGTGAACGATGCGTTTTTCCGAGTGCGCCATGAGGAAAAGCACTTCCTCGCCCGGTGCGCTGCGAAGCGCCTTATAGACCAGCGAAGCGCGATTCAGCTTCGGGGATCCGACCACCCGCTCGAGTTTCTTCGCCCGCTGGGCGAGCTCCTTCGGCGCGGAGGCTTCCTTGGCCGTGAGTTTCAACCGCTTGATCAGATCCTTGCGTTCGCGATCGGTGAACTTCTCGAACAAGGTATGCAGGAACAGGCCCAAATTGCTCGCGTGGAAGTCCACTCCGAACGGAACCATCTGCCGGATCTTGAGGAGCTTTGCGAAACCCTGCGCATTCAGCTTCACTCCGCTGAGAGCCGGCGAAAACAGGCCGATGAGGCGCTCCCGCTCAAGCGTCTCGAGCAGGCCCGCCGGATTGGGCTCCTCCGCCATCTCGCGCAGTTCAGCGCGCAGGGCCTCGGCTGGAATCTTTGATTCCAGCCCCGCTTCGCGCACATTGTGATACTGGCTCTGCGTTTTTTCGTTGAGATCAAAACCCAGCCGCGCCCGCAGACGGAACATCCGCAGGATCCGCGATGGATCATCGTACAACGTGTAGTTGCTGTTGGTCCGCAGTTCCCGCCGCTCGAGGTCGCCGAGCCCGTTCTCGGGATCGAGCAGCAGCCCGCGCGACGCCGGGTTCAGCGAGATCGCAATCGAATTGATCGTGAAATCGCGCCGCTTCAAATCCTCGTGGATGGTGGCCGGGCGGATGCGCGGACGCGCGCCGGGCTTGAGGTATTGCGCCTCGTGCGCGATGGAGATCTCGGCTTTGACGCCGTCGGCAAACACGAGCGAATAGGCCTTTCGTGGCGGATCCACCAGGTCTGTCCTAACCCCGTCCCGCTTCTCCAGCAGCCGGACGATCTTCTGCGTGGGTCCCTCGATGGTGAAATCGAGGTCCCGGATCGGGAATCCGCCCAACATGTCGCGCAACGCGCCGCCGGTGAGAAACGCCCGGACCCCGGATTCCCGCGCGGCCGCTTCCACCAGCGCCACCGCACGGTTCTGCCCAGGGCTCAAGTGATTCTCGAGCATGAACATGTAGTCGCTCATTCTTTAAGCCCTCGGGTGATGCGTGTCGACGGTTTCACGGAGCCGCGACCGCATAACGTGTGTGTAGACTTGCGTTGTTGAAATATCGGCGTGTCCCAGCATGGCCTGGACACTTCGCAGATCCGCGCCACCTTCCAACAGGTGCGTCGCGAAGCTGTGCCGCAAAAGGTGCGGGGTCAACCGCTGCCGGATCCCAGCCTTCAGGCCGTAGATCCGGATGAGCCGCCAGAAAGCCTGCCTCGTCATTGGACCCCCGCGGTTGGTGATAAACAGGTACCGGCTGGTGCGCCCCTTCAGCAATCCGCCACGGGCCGATTCGAGGTACGCCCGGATGGCAGCCACCGCCTCTTTGCCCACCGGAATCAGCCGCTGCTTGTTCCCTTTCCCCGTCACGCGGAGCACGCCCGATTCAAGGTTGATGTCGCCAATCCCGGCCAGGCACAGCTCCGACACGCGCGGTCCGGAGGCGTACAGAAGCTGCAGCATCGCGCGGTCCCTCAGCCCGGCGGCGGTATCGGTCGGCGGCGCCGACACGAGCTGGTCCACCTCATCGCGGCTCAGGTGGCGGGGGATCTTCTTCCATTGCCGGGGCAGGGCGAGGTTCGCCGTTGGGTCGGCGGGCAGCCGGCCCTCGCGCACGAGGAATCCACAGAAGTTCCGCAACGTCACGATGTGGCGGGCGATGGAGCTCGGTGAGAGGGGCTTGGCGTACATCGAATCGACATAGGCGTTCATGCATTCCGGCGTGTCGGCGCGCGGCGCCTCCGGCTGTCTGGCGAAGGCCGTAAACGCGGCCAGGTCGCGCGCATACGCAGAGATCGAGTTGGTTGACAGTCCCTTCTCGACACGGCAGAAATCAAGGAAGGATTGCACTTGTGCTTCGAAAGCTCCTGCCTCCACCATTGAGCCAATGATACAATACTTGGGGATTTGTTTAAAACATTTTCCGGGGTTCTGGGTGTTTCGGGTCCCTCGATTGGGGGTATAGGTCTGTCGGTGTCCACAAACAAACGTGTCGTCATCTACCGGTTCGATCGTGAGCCTGTGCGGGGTTTTGCAACAACAGCCGCCTGGGCCGATGGCCAGGAACTCGAGCTGATGACGCCTTCAGGAACCATCGCCCGCCTCGCACAGAGTGAAGTCAAGGTCATCTGTTTCGTTCGCGAGTTCGACGTAAACGGCTGGGCTGGCGAGCAACGGGTGTTCAAGAGCCGGCCGAAGAACGAAGGACTCTGGGTCCGCGCCCATTTCCTGGACAACGACTACCTGGAGGGACTTCTCACCAATGACCTGGCGAAGGTGGACGCGGCGGGGTTTCTCATGACGCCCCCTGATGCTACATCCAACACCCAGCGTGTCTTCATTCCCAAGTCCGCGCTGAAAGAACTCAAGGTCCTGGGAGTTGTGGGAAGCCCGGTCCACAAGAAGAACCCCAAGGGCCCGCCGGAAGGCCAGATCGGGCTCTTCGACCAGCCGGCTTAACAGCCGCACCCGTCCCGGCCACAAGCCAGCTTGATCTCGTACAAGTCCACCCAATGACCCTCGGCAGTGGCCCGGACGAACGTGAACGTATTGGCACAGAAGCGCTTGGAATGCGGAAACCGGCTCCATTGCCCGGAAGCCTCTTCGAGAACTTCCGCCGACTTCTCCTTGGTCAACTTTTGCGCGATCGTGACGTGCGGGTGGTAGTTGAACTTCTCGCAACAACGCAGCGGACCGTCGTTCAACTCCTGGTGCATCCGCTCGAGCGTTTCCCGCACCCCGTCTTCCACCGCCACGTACACCACGTAGGTGCCCTCAAACGCCTCGACCTCTTCAAGGATGACCTCCGGCGCGGGTACCTTCGGAAGGCGCGCGGCCAGGAACAACCACGCCTGATCCGGGGTCACTCCCTCAGGCAGCTCACGCGGCGGGAGCAACGTCAGGTGAGCACGGGGCGACAGGGAATCCGGCTCCAACTCAGTGCGCAAGCGGTTCAGGAAAGCTCCCAGGGGGTCCGGCAGGTAGGAGACCAGCGCGTAGCTGTTCACCAGTTGGGCCCC
This sequence comes from Acidobacteriota bacterium, assembly GCA_016871015.1. GTDB lineage: Bacteria > Acidobacteriota > Terriglobia > Bryobacterales > Bryobacteraceae > SYLY01. Next base: position 12,819 of record VFZX01000035.1, read on the forward strand.
TGGGCCAGGGTCCAGCATTACCCCTCTATGATAGCGATTGGAGCGGCCCGGCGGCAGCCAGCGGACGGGGTTCGGGGACGAACCAGCGCGCCTCCTCGAATCCCACGTACTTGAAAATCCGCAGCGACCCGGACTCATCCTCCAGCAGGTCGCCCACCGCCAGCGCTTCTCCGGTGCCTTGCAACTGGATCCAGGCGGAATAGGCGCTGCGCGCATCCACCTCACCCGCGGGATCGTAGTCCTTGGGCTTGACCGACGCCGCTCCGGCGGTGTGGGCGGCCCAACGGAAGTTCTGCCGGGCGGGATCTTTCATGCGATGGATTTTGAACGATGGCATAGGCTCTCAGCCAAAACATAACACGCCGGAAACGTTTTGCGCAACGTGTCAGCGGTGCGCGATCACCAACAGCGACTTCGCCCGCTTCACCGTGCACTCGACAGCCATCTTGCGCGTCTCCGGATCCAGCGCGCCGAAGCTTTCGTCGAGGATCACCAGGTCGGCGCCTTGCAACAGGGCCCGCGCCAGGAACACCCGGCTCCGTTCTCCCTGCGACATCTGCCAGCCGCTCTCGCCCACCATCTGGTTCATTCCGCCGGGCATCCGGCCGAGCAACGGACCCAGGCCCAACTCCTCGCACACCGCCTGCGCTTCATCCAAGTCATTCTTGACGTGCGGCTCCGGCCGGCCCATCAACAGATTGAACTGCAGCGGACCGGTGATCATGTGGTTCTGATGGAATTGCGGAGCCAGCGCCACGCGCCGCCTCCAGCCCCCCGCCCCCAACGTCTGGCGGTCGAGTCCGCCTGAGGTCAACAGCCCGGACTGCGGCGTCCGCAGGCCCGCCAGAACCGCGGCGAGCGTGGACTTGCCGCCGCCGGATGGACCCTCGAGCACCACACGGGCGCCGGGCTCCAGCCGCACCGAGCATTCCTGAAGAACCCGCCGCTCTGTTCCCGGATAGTAGTAGACCAGATCCTTGCCCTCCACCGACGATCCAGCGTTGGCGCGCGTGGCGTAGGACGGTGACCCTGTGGGCTCGGCCAGCTCCGCGGCGGCGGACAGCTCGCGGATCTGCTCGCTCGCAATCCAGGCGTCCATCAACTGCCACGACGCCGCGGCCAGTTTCCGGAAGGCGCCGTTGGCCAGCATCACCGCACCCAGTCCCGCCGCGAGAACTCCCTGCACCGGATCTCCGAGGAAAGCGCCGCTCAGCGAGCCGATCCCCGCCACGAGCCAGGCGCCCGGCAGTCCGGCGGTGAGCATCGCCTCGGCGCGGTCGCGTCCGCGGGACGCTTCGAGGAAGTGGCTGACTTCCTGGTCCTCGGCCGCGTGCCATCGTTCAGGCGGCTCCTGTGCGAGCCGCGTCCGGTGGCCCACCATGCGCTCGACGAGGCCGTTGGTCAAATCCATTCGGATCTGGGTCCATACCCGTGCCCGGTGCAGATAATTTCTTGCCAGCAATGCCCCGGCGGCTACCCACACTAGCAGGATCACCATCGACACCGGAAGTCCGGCGGTGGCGAATACGGTGGCCGCGGCGGCCAGCTCCAGGGCTGCCACAAGTCCCGCGAACCCACCGGCGAGCGACAGATTCTCCACCGCCGCGGATTCGTAGGTCTTGGCCAGCAGTTGCCCGGCGCCGAGCGCGAGCACCCTTTCCGGATTCATGCGCAGCGCCCCGGCCAGCAGCCGCTGCTTCAGCAAGGCGCCGAGCGCAATCGAGAATCGCGCCTGGATCCAGTTGCCCAGCATCTGCAGCGGAACCAGCGTGATCAGCAGCAGCGCCCAAGCGATCAGCCAGCCCTGTTCCAGGCGCCCGGTCAAAACTGCATCGCCGATCACGCGCCAGGCAAGCAGGAATACGGCCAGCCGTGCCACGTGGGCGGCTCCGAGCTTGATCACGGTCCGGATCCACGGACCTTGCCGGAACAGCTTTCGCCACGGCGCCGTTACGGGCACCCGGAACGTGTGAGCGAACCTCCGCTCCTGGCTCAATTGCTCGTCGAGCAAAGCTCGCTCCGCCAGCTTCCGCTCCGCCGGTGCAAGCCCGGTCTGATCGAGCACCGCCGCGAGCGGCTGCAGCGCCTTCTCCTCCATCTCCTCGCACATGGCCCGCCGCACCTCGGCGGGCCGGGCGCGATACCGCTTCAGATCGGGACCAAGCAGCACCCCAGGTTTGAGTTGGATCAAGAAGTCGAGATCCGTGCCACGTCCCCGCGGCACGGCCACCAGCCGTGCGCTGCCGAACCATTTCTCCATGTCGCTGTACCGCACGAGGACTGCCTCGGCCTCAATTCCGAGCGAGGCGGCGGCCCCTTCGATCCAGGTAGTCCGGTTGGTCTGGTCCAAGCTCAGAGGAGGGGGAGGCACGCGGACGGGCGCCGGATCGAGACCGCCTTCGCGGCACAGAGCCGTGATGGCGTCGCCCAGTTGGGCTGCCTTCCAGACGGCGCGATCGAGACCGCTCACGCGCCCGCCTCCAAGCGGCCGGACGCCACCCGTAATCGCCGCCACGAACTGCCTTCCCAAAGACCTTCAGAGACCTCATGCTCGGCGGCCAGCAAAGCCGCATACCTTGAACCGGGACGCGACCGAAGCTCCTCGGGCGAGCCGTCTTCCACCACCTGTCCACCTTCGATCACCAGGACGCGATCGAAGACCCCGGTTGACTTCGCGTCGTGCGTGATGCACAGCATGGTCGCCTGGCGCCAGATTGCGCGGACCCGCCGGGTCAGCGTCATCCGATTGTCGTGATCCAGCCCCCGGAACGCCTCGTCCAGGATCGCCAGCCGGACACCCGAACGCAGCATCGCCCGGCCCAAACGGACGCGCTGGCCCTGGCCTCCGGAAAGCGCGGCGCCGCCTTCGCCGAGGTTGGTCTGCAGGCCATCCGGCAGCTTGCCGAGCACATCCAGCAGCTCCGACTGTTCGACCACCTCGCCGATCCGCGCGTGATCCTCCGGCGCCGACCCGTAGGTCAGGTTGTCGGCGCAGCTTGCGTTCCACAGGTGGACCTCCGGGTCCACCCAGGCGATCTGCCTTCGCAGCTCCGCCGCGGCTCCTCCTTTGAGCTCCTGTCCGTCCACGATCACGCGGCCCTCCGAGGGCCGGTGCCAGCCCAACAGCAGTCCCACGAAGCTTGACTTTCCCGCCCCCGACGGACCGACGATCGCCACGTGGGTGCCGGGCTGGATGTCCAGATCGAACCCCCTCAGGATCTCGTGCCCGCCCGCCCGCACGGCGACTCCTTCGAGCCGCACCGCCATCCCGGGCGCGCGCCCATCCAGCCGGACCGGCTCCGGGACCGGCTCCTCGATTGCACCCAGTGGCTCAATCAGCCGGAGCGTCGTATTCCGGAACGCCGGATACTGCGCCGCGCCTTGGACCAGTGTCTGCGCCAGCGTTGGCAGTCCCAGGACCCAGTAAACCAGCAGCAATCCGGTGCTCGCCTCTCCTTGCCGCTGGAAGTGGTCGAGGACGACCCATGCGCCGAGTCCATAACCCACGGTCATTTGCAGCCCGTCGAGGAGCACGGTGCTCCGCTGCAGACTCAGCGCCGCGCCCGCCCATTCTCCCAGCAGATCCTGATGGGCGCGGCGGATCGAGTGCGCCGCCCCGTGCGAACGGATTGCGAACAGCCCGAGGAGCGAATCCAGGTAGAACCGGCCCAGTGCGCCGAAGTGAGTCCGAAGGCGGAGATCCTTCTCCATGAGGTGCTGGCGGGCAAGCCACGGACCGGCGAATGCCACCGTCAGATAGACACACAGGGGCAGAGCCGCGCCCGGATCGAGCCAGAGAATTCCGGCCGAGGTGAACAGCATCTCGAAAGTGCTGCGCAGCATTCGTCCGGCGAATTCCGGCAGGTGCCGGATGTTGTGCAGGCTGTGGCTGCGCTCGGCCATGTCGGACTTCGGGCGGCTTTGAAAGTACCGGTCGCCGAGCCGCGGAAGCTTTGACAGAAACCGGACCCGCATGCGGATTTCGAGTTGCCTGCCCATGCGCAGGATTCCGGTGACATACGGGATCTCCACCAGCAGCAGCACCATCAGCAAGATCAAAAGCGCGGCGAAAGCTCCGAGCCGTTGTCCGGAAAATCCCAGTTCGCGCGCCACGTCGAACAGGCCGCGGAACAAGACGCCTTCGAGCAGGGTCCCGGCGGCGGCCATAGCCATCGCGGACACGAGAGCGGCCGGCGCCAGCAGCCCGTCCTCGCGCAGCATGGACCAAATCGCACGCCACGCGGGCGGGGGCTTTTCTTTGAGGGCGAGCGCCAATTCGGGCGAGAGATCGTGTCCCGGGCCCTCTTTCTTCTTGCCGGCGGCTTGAAGGTACACCGCGCCTTCGAGGGTCACGTTGCCATCAGCCGCCTCGCGAACCATCCGCATCGATTCGGGGATCCGATCCGGACTCCTGAGGAACGCATCAAGCGTGGAGGCAGCCGCGCGGCGGCTGATAGCTCCGGAATCGAGCAGCGTCCGCGTGACCCGGATCGCGGAATCGAGGTTGGCGAATCCGCGCCAACCGGGGTCAGCCGCGGCGTTCGCGATCAACTCCAGCGCCCGCTTGGATCCGATCCCGATGCCCGAGAGCCGCTCGGCCTGCATCTTGGTGTTCAGGTCGTTGCCCGCGAACTCGCGCCAGGCCTCCGCCGGGATCACCTGGGAATGACGGTAGACAGTGTCCAGGAACTGGCGCACCCGGCACCAGTACCTCCCCACGCCCGGATCCATCACCTGGAGCCAGCCTCCGGCCCGCCGCCAGATGATGACGAAGTGAGTCATCCCATTGCTGGTGTGAATGACGATGAGGGCCGGGAACACCTGGGCGCTCGACAGCATCAGGTGGTCCAGCGGCAGCATCGTTTGCGAAGCCTCGAGACCAAGCTGATTCGCGACCACCTCCAGTGTGTCGATCGAGGTCCCGTCGACGTCGGTCTGGCAGGCCTCGCGAAGCCGCCCGTAGCTCGCCCGGACTCCAAAGCCCTCGAGCAGCGACTTCAGGGCCGCGGGGCCGCAGTCCATCGCCGAGGTCTGCACGACTTCGGGAACGAACCAGCGCCGGCTCACTTTCTCCCCTGTCTCGGTGCGCCCACCCAGTTTCCGGCCAGGCGGAGTGCCAGCTCGGCCGGGGAAACCCGGTCCACTACGATCTCGACGGACCCGGGAAGTCCGTGGTCAAGCTGGACTGCTGCCGGCTTTGGGTTCACAATCGCAAGGTCTACCTGGACCGTGCCCGCGCGCGCCTCCTTGGCGACGTTGATGACCTCGCCGTGCACGAAACCATACTGTGCCCAGGGATACCCGTTGAGCCGCATTCGCGCCTTTTGCTCTTGCCCGATGCGTCCGAAGGCGGCTGCCGGCTCATATTGCGCGACGATGATCACTTGTCCACCGGCCGGCAGGATTGTCGCCAATTCGGTGCCCGCGGGGACGAACGCGCCAGGCTGAAGAGTGGGCGCCGCTCCGATGATGCCCGCCACAGGCGCGCGAATCACGCGGCGGCCGATTTCATGACCCGCCCGCGGCAGGGTAGAAGTCACGTTTGCCACGTCGGCGCGATCCCGCTCGATCTGCGTTTGAATTTCCTGCTCGCGGATCTTCCGCTCACTGTCCTTACGCCCCTTCTCCTCTTTCTTCTGCTCGATTAACCGGTGCAGCCGCTCGATCGTGGCTCTCTGCTCCGCCAGCGCCGTTTCGGCTCGCGGGAGCTCGGCGGCAGCAATCAGTCCTTCTTTTTTCAATGCCCGGATCCGCGCCAGTTCGGTCTCCAGGTGCGCTCTCTTCAGGTTCGCGCCCCGCAACTCTTCCTCCGTCACACGGATCTCCGCCTCGGTGGTCCTGTGGTCTGACTCCACGCCTCTGCGCACCGCGTCCAACTCCTCCTGCCGGGCGCGGATGTTCTGCTGCAAGCCGGCGATCCGTGTCTGCGCTTCGGACCGCTCCATTTGCTGGACCTCACTGGCCAGCACCGCCAGCTCGTCGCCCTGTTTCACTTCGCGCTGAATCCGGAGATTGGCGGATATCAGGCGCCCCGAAATCTCCGCCTCTACTTTGTAAGGCGCGTCGCTCGACTCCAGCCGCGCGGTCTCCGTCACTTCATACAGCGGCACCTTGGTCTGCGTGAACCACCAGATCCAGGCGCCGCTCAGCATAGCGGCGAGAAGCAGTTTGAGCCCTGCTCCCCGGAAGCTATCTGCTTCCAGCAGCGAACCGGTCCGTGCGAATCCCTGGGGCAAGGGTCAAATCACTTCTCGCAGCTCTCGATACGTACGGTTCTGCGATTCCGCCACCGCCGCGTACGTAATGTGCCCGTTGCACGTGTTGACACCCTGGCGGATCGCGTCGCTGCGCTCGCACGCGGCGCCCACGCCCTGGTTGGCGAGCTGCATCAGATAGGGGAACGTCGCGTTGGTGAGTCCGAGTGTCGAGGTGTTGGGGACCGCGGCGGGCATGTTCGACACACAGTAGTGGATCACCCGCTCCTCGACGTACACCGGATCGGTGTGGGTGGTCGCGCGCGAAGTCTCGAAGCACCCGCCCTGGTCGATTGCCACGTCGACGACCACGGATCCCGCGCGCATGTCGCGCAGCATCGAGCGCCGCACCAGCCTGGGCGCCGAGGCGCCTGGAATCAGCACTCCGCCCACCACCAGGTCTGCGAGCTTCACCGACTCGTGAATCGTCCAAACGTTCGACGCCAGCGTGACGATCGAATTGTTGAAGATGTCGTCCAGGTCGCGCAGCCGCTCGAGATTCTTGTCGATGATGGTCACGTGGGCGCCGAGGCCTACTCCCATCTTGGCCGCGTTGATCCCCACGACGCCGCCGCCGATAATGACAATGTTGGCGGGCGCACACCCGGGATTCCGCCGAGCAGGATCCCGCGGCCGCCGTTCGGCTTCTCCAAATACTGCGCGCCCACCTGGATCGCCATGCGTCCCGCGACTTCGCTCATCGGTGTGAGCAGCGGCAGCGAGCCATCCTTTTCGCGGATCGTCTCGTAGGCGACCGACGTCGTGCCGCCTTCCACGAGCTTTTCCGTCAGCTCCGGCAGCGGCGCCAGATGCAGGTAGGTGAACAGCACCAGGTCCTTGCGCAGGAACTCATACTCGGAGGTCTGCGGCTCCTTCACCTTGACCACCATGTCGGCGGAGTTCCACACCTCAGCGGCGGAATCCACCACTGTGGCGCCTGCGCGGGCGTAAATGTGATCGGGGATCGAACTCAGCACACCGGCGCCGGATTGCACGATGACCTCGTGCCCGGCCTCGGTCAGCGCGGCCACGCCGCTCGGAACGACACCGACGCGGGATTCGTGATCTTTGATTTCCTTCGGAACGCCAATAATCACTTCGGACTCTCCAGGTTTGCAGGCTTCGGCGCTTGGAGCTGCGGGGCGATGGGAGCTACCGCGGCCGGAGCGGTCCGCTTGGGGCCGAGTCCGAGTGCGATCAGCGACATCGCGCCCAGCTTGCCGTCGGCGCGGAGGTTCTGCTCTCCCTGGAACTTCTTGAGTGCATCAGCGGAACGCTGATCCCATTTACCGTCGGGTTCTTTTTGCAGATAGCCGCGGTCGGCCAGCGCGCGCTCGATCTCGGCGTAGCGGTCCTGTGTGGGCGCCTGCTGCCCTGGATTGTAGAACACCCGGCGTGGCGCGGGACCCTTCGCCTTCCACTTCGTGGCGACCCGTTTGTTGCTGTTCTTCTTGGTGGCGGAGGTCGCCGTTCCATACGTACGCCGGATCGAAGTGGAACGCTTGTACACGGGCGCTTTTTTCGGTGCTGTGGCGGCTTTCGCCGGCGTTTTGGCAGGCGCTTGCCGAACCGGCGGAGCCGAGCTTCCGCGCACGGTCCAGAAGAGCAGGATGGCTACCACCATCCAGGAAACCTTGATCCAGGGCACGAATTAGAGTGTAACGCAATCCCGAGATCCAGTATGCTATCCCCTTATGGCGTCTTCCGGGATCCAATGGCCTCTCATCATCGTCCTGTTCGGGACCGCGGCATTGAACTACGGCGACCGGACCGCGGTGTCCGCCGTCCTGCCGCTGCTTCGCAAGGATCTCGGAATGTCGGACCTCGCGCTCGGCAGCATCGGCACTCTCTTCCTGTGGGCCTACGCCGCGGGCTCGCCGTTCGCCGGCCGGATCGCTGACCGGAAGTCGCGCAGCAAGCTCGTGGTCTATAGTCTTGCCGCCTGGAGCCTGGTGATGGTCCTCAGCGGATTCGTCAACACGTCCGGACAACTGCTGTTCACGCGCGTGCTGCTTGGTCTGGCCGAGTGCCTCTATCTCCCCGCCGCCCTCGCGCTCATCGCCGACCACCATCCGCCGCAAACCCGCGCCACCGCCATGGGGATCCACTTGGCGGGCCTCAATTCCGGCCTGATCTTCGGTGGACTGCTCGCGGGATGGCTCGGCGACAATTTCGGCTGGCGTCCGTCGTTCTTTATCCTCGGCGGCGCGGGACTCGTGCTGGCTGTGGCCGCGCTGCGGATCCTGCGCGACGGCCCGCATGCAGCGGCATCGGAGCCAGCTCCGCCGCTGGGCGAAGCGCTGTCGCGGCTGATGGGCACGCGGTCATACGTTGTGGTGATGCTGCAGGCGATGATCGTCGCCACCGGGACCTGGATGTTCTTTAACTGGCTGCCGCTCTACTACCAGGAAGCCTTCAAGATGAGCCTGGCAGGCGCCGGCTTCTCAGGGACGTTCATGCTGCAAGCTGCCGCGGTGACCGGTGTCCTCGCGGGTGGCTGGCTTTCGGACCGCGTGGCCCAAGGCGGACTCCGCCGCCGGATGCTTTCGCAAGCCTCGTTCTACCTGTTCGCGGCGCCGTTCCTGCTGACCTTCGCGGGCAGCCCCAGCTACGCCCTGATCAGTGGATCCATCTTCAGCTTCGCTCTCCTGCGCGCCGTGGGCCAAGCCAACGAGATCCCTACCACTTGCGACCTCCTGCCGGGCGGGCTCCGTTCAACCGCGATCGCGCTCATGAACACGGCCAACTGCTTCGCGGGTGGTATCGGCAGTCTGCTGGCCGGGATCCTGAAGCAGGATTACGGCCTGGGCGGAGTCTTCAGCGGCGTCTCGGTGATCATGGTCGTGGCGTCGCTGCTGCTGTTCGCCGGCTACCGGCTGTTCCTGCAGCGCGATCTGGCGCGGGCTACTGCTCGGTGATGGTAATTCGAGTCAGCTCGTCGCCCTGCCGGACGGCGTTCACGATGTTCTGACCCGAGAGAACCTTTCCGAAGACGGTGTGTTTGCCATCGAGCCAGTCGCAGACGATGTGCGTGATGAAGAACTGGCTGCCGTTGGTGCCTGGCCCTGCGTTGGCCATCGACAGCGCGCCGGCACTATGGCGATGGGGATTCCCCTTGAACTCGTCGGCGAACCGGTAGCCAGGACCGCCGCGCCCCGTGCCCTCCGGGCATCCGCACTGAATCATGAAATTGTCAATCACGCGATGGAACTTGATGCCATCATAAAATCCGTCCCGTGCCAGGAACACGAAGTTGTTCACCGTCACTGGTGCTTCTTTCGCGAATAGCTCACAGACAATGCTGCCCCGCGTGGTCTCAAACGTGGCGCTGTATTTCTTGTTGACGTCGATCGTCATCGGCGGCGGAGCCGCGTATTGTTTCATCCTCTCCAGGATAGCCTGCTATCCTCTTGGCGGAGTGCGGTGATCCCGCGGAGTGCGAACACAACTCCTGCGTGAGTACGAGGTGGCCCCATGCTCGAAGACAAACCCCGGGAGGCGGCTTGGTGCTTGAAGCCCAAGCAAGCTGAGAGGCTAAAGCAGCGTGACCCCTAGCCCCGGACCCTCGGGGACCCACGCCACTCCATCCTCGATCCGGATCAGGGGATCCGTGATGCGCTCCAGGTAATAGAACGGCCCGATGATATCGTGATTCACCCGTGCCGACAGGTTCGGGATGGACACGGCCACCTGCAACATCGCCGAGGTCGCCAGATCCAGTTCGAGGTTCGAGCCAATCACGCACTCGATCCCCGCCGCATGCGCCATTTCCGCGATCTGAACCGACTTCCGGATGCCGCCGTTCTTCCCCGGATAGATGCTGATAATGTCGCAGGCGCCCGCGCGGATCGCCTCCATCGCCTGGTGCACCGTGAAGATCCCTTCGTCGATCATGACCGGAATCGGCGTCAGGTTGCGCAATCGTGCCGAGCCGCGGAAGTCCCAGCGCGCCAACGGCTGCTCAATCATGTTCACCCGCAGCCGTTCGAGTCCGGGGATTGCCTGGACGGCCTGTGATTCCGACCAGCCCCCGTTGGCATCGACACCGACCGGGAAGTCCGGACCCACGGCGTCGCGCACCGCGGCCACGCGCTCGAGATCACCGCGCACATCCAGGCCTACCTTCACCTTGCAGGCCTTGAAGCCGCGGTCCTTGGCAACCATCACGCGCCGCGCGGCCTCGGCCGGGGGAAACGCGCCAATCGAGATCTTGAGCGGGATCGAAAGGTCGCGCCGCTGTCCGCCGAGCAACTTCCAGACCGGCGTGTTCAAGCTCTTGCCCCAGGCGTCCCACATCGCCATCTCGACTGCGGCCTTGGTGAATTCGTTGGCATGAATCTCGCGGTCCATGATGGCGAGCGCTTCGTTGATATCGCACACGTCCAGCCCGGTGAGAGGCGGAGCCAGGATCTCCTCGATTGCTGCCACGGCGCTGTGTTGCGTTTCGCCGCTCCAGCGCGGCATCACCGTCGCTTCGCCGAATCCCGTGACGCCGCCGTGGGTCTCGAGGATCACCAGCACGTAGGGCGACTTCCGATGCTTGCCCAGTGAGCTCTGGATGAAGATGTCGGGGTTGACGTCGAGTGTGACCGGGCGCGCCGTGATGGCAGAAATCCGCATGAAGGGTAGTGTACCGATAGCTGATAGCCTAGAGCTAATGCCCGGTTCGCGACAATGGCTGCTCCTGTTCGTATTGCTTTGTTTCGCCACATTGACTGTTTGGGTCCGCGAGCTGTGGGCCGTGTCACTTTTCTACGCGGGTGTCTTCGTCCTGTTCGCGTCGCGGGTCGGCGGGATGCACCCGTCTACGTGGCTGCTGTTTGTGCCGCTTCCGCTGACCGGTGTGATCCAGCTTGTGGCCGGGCGTACGGTGGTGCCGTCGGCGACGGTCGAAGCTGTGTTGCACTGGGGCGCGCTTGGGGCGGTGTTCGCGCTGGCGCGGCACGTTTGCGCGGAAGCGGAGGACCGCCACCGGTTTCTTTCCGCCACCGCCGGATTCGGTATTGGGATGGCCGCGCTTTGCTTGCTCCAAATGGAGACCTCCGGAGGCAAGTTCCTTTGGCACTTCGAGACTGGCTATCCAGAGCGCATCTTCGGTTCGTTCGGCTCCCGCAACAATTGGGCGCACTTCATGGAGGTCATGATCGCGGTGTGCCTCTGGAAAACGGTCCAAGATCCGCCCCGCGCGGCGCTGTTCGTCATTTCGTCCGGACTCATGTACGGCTCCGTGATCGCTTCGGCCTCCCGGGCCGGATCCTTTGCCTGTACGGCGGTGATGGTCGCCGTGCTCGGCGTCCTTGCTGTCAAGCATGCGGCTCTGCGAAAGACGGCGTTGTTGACGCTTGCGGGCGCACCTGTTGCCGCGGCTCTGTTCACCTACGCCGCGGGGTGGGAAACGGTGGCCCTGCGCCTGCAGGAACAGGAGATGTACAAGGAGCGCTGGAGCTTCGTCCTTTCAAGCCTCGAGTTGATCCGCGAACGGCCGCTACTCGGCTGGGGCCTGGGAACCTGGCCGATTGTTTATCCGCACAAAGCGCTGCAGGACGATTCCACGTTCATCAACCGCGCGCACAACGACTGGGTCGAATACGGAAGCGATGCAGGACTGCTGTTCCTCGCGGCACTGGCAATTCCCTTCCTGCGCGCGCTGCCATGGATGGTGCGCCACCCCTGGTCACTCGGTCTCGCCGCTGTGCTCGCTCACGCCTGGGTCGACTATCCGTTTCCGAGGCCAGGCGTATCGGGCTGGATGTTCGCGATCCTCGGCATGCTCTATGCGGCCGAGAACAGCAAGTTCAAGGACGGGGATCGCCCTGCTTTACCCAATCTACCGTGAAGCGCGCGTGCTTGATGGACTTTCCCTCCGGCATGAAGTAGCTGTAGGAGGCGTGGAGTGATCCGTCCCGCGCCTGGATCAGCGATGGATAGTGGAACGATCCGCCGGGCTGTTGTTCGAGACGCCGCTTCCACTTCCAGGATAGGCCCTCGTCGTCTGAAATCGCCACGGCCAATGAATCGCGGCCCTTTTCGGTGTCGTTGTAGATCAGCGCCCACGATCCATCGCGCAGGTTGATCACCTCGGCTCCGGCTCCTGGATTCGGCAGATCGGAGTCGGCCGCCGGTGACCAGGTGATCCCGTCGTCAGTGGACTGGGATACTTGCAGGCGCTTGGGTGCGGGTCCGTTGTCGCGCATGTAGGCCACCAGCGTTCCGTCCTTCTTGCGGGCGATCGACGGCTGGATCGCGCCGTAGCCCACCAACGGCTCGCTCGACGTCCACGTCTTGCCGCCGTCGTCCGTGATCGCCATGATCGAAAAGCTGTAGCCGTCGGAATACAGTGGCACGATGATCCGGCCCGAAGGAAGCTCGACCGGATGTGCGCGGGTCATCCAGCCCATACGCGAAAAATACTTGTCCTTTGATCTCTCGACGACGTTCTTCAGGTAGGAGGCCGCGCGGGATCCCGGCTCCGCCTTGGACACCGCGGGGCCCAGCACGTCCTGGACCTTGGCTGCGAAATTCCGCGGGATGAACGTGATGATGCCGGAGTGCTCCCATCGCGGCGGCGCTGCTGGATTCTTGTAGTCGGAGGAAATGGAGTACCTCATCAGAGCGGTGTGCCACTCGTTGGCCATGATCACCGGCCACAGGAGCCACAGCTTGCGCGCCGAATCGACGAACACCGCGGGATTGCAATCCGGGAAGTGCGGCGTGTCGGCGATAACGCGTGGCGGGGTCCAACTCTTGCCGCCCTTGGCCAGGCGTGAAAACCGGACGTCGACATCGTCAGCGGTGCGCTCGCCGGATCCGCGATACCAAACGGTGAACAAGTCGCCGTTGGGCAGCTCGACGACTGTGGATGCGTGGTTGTGGACCTTCTCGATCGGGAACAGGAGTTCACCGTCGATTGAAATCCCGGCGAATGCGAGGACCAGGGGTAGCATAGTTTCAGTATCCCCTAGTCCCGCTCAGCGCCGGTTCAAGCCCCTGCAGCCGCCGCCCGCCCCTTCGCCAACGGAGACCACGCCGGACTCACGCCGGAGGCGGCCCGCAGCCGCTGTCTCAGCCGCGAAAACTCTTCTGCCGGGACTCCGGTCTCGGACACTATCCGCGCAACATCCCAGCCGTCCGAGTAAAACCTCCGCAGGCACTCTTGCTCGGCGGGCGTGAACGCCGCCAGCGCCTGCTCGATTTCAAGTGCCCGCTGCCGCACGCGTGCCTGTGCGCTCGCACCCAGACAGGCTGCGGCGGGCGTGTGCCGCTCAATCACACTTCGGACGAAGGTGGCCAGATGCTTGGGCTCCCGGATCCAGCCGCGGCGCACCGCGTCCACGGCGCCCGCTACGGTCTCCTCGGCCAGCCTTTCCAGTCCGACGCTGCTCACGTTCAGTTGCAAGAGCAGCCGGATTCCCGGACGGCACAACTCGTCGAACGCAATTTCCGCGTCCGCATCCCCGCGGCGGATCTGTGCCACGATCGCCGCCCACTTGGACCCCACACGTGGGGCCTCCAGCTCTATACGGTACATGTTCACTCCCGCCCGCGCTTTTGCACGCGAGCCCGGCATCCCTCAGGGTGAGAAAAGGGCCGCCTACTATAGAAGTGGGAAATTCCGGAAAAAATCGCAGGAGAAAGTGAAAAAAAGTTGTGATCTCCCCAAATCGGGAGGACTATTCTCCCGGACTACGAGTGGTTTAGTCTAGTGCGTACCAGATCTCCGAACCGGGTCGGCGCGTATCGCGTGACCAGATGGGGCTGGTCAGCCCAACTCCAGGCGCACCATCCGATGCCGGTCTGGTCGAAGTAGGCGGCCAGCCGCCTGCCCCAATCCAGGTCCGCGTCGCCCCCGCCCCATTCAGCGGCGAATACAGGCTGGGTGCGCGCAAGGCGTCCGAATGCCTCCGTCCATTGGGATCTCGTCTCGCCCTTGTTCCGGTAAACGTGTGTGGCATAGACTATGTTGGCCACTCCGGATAAGGGCATACCCCGGAGGTCGTATCCCCAATTCGTGCCCGACACGAAGATCAGCGCCTGAGGATGAACGGCGCGGATCTCGTTGAGCAGCCGGCGCGCCCACGGCTGCCATTCCGCCATCGTCACGCGCCGGTGCGACGCTGGATAGAAGCCTCCATCGTGCCGGGGCAGCGGCCGCGCGTCACCTGGAACCGGATCGTGCGGCTCATTGAGGATGTCGAACAGAACCGCGGGTTCGCTCTCGTACCGCCGCGCGAGCGTGGCCCATAGCCGCGGCGTGTCTGAGTTCGGAAGCGGTGGCACGAATTGCCGGTCCGGTCCAAAGGGATTATCGGCGTCGAGCCACTGCAAGTCGAGCATGGCGTATGCGCCGTAGCTGGATGCCCAGGCGATGATCCGGTCGAGATCGGAGAGGTAGTCCTCTGCGGTCCACCCGCGCCGCCCGTTGAGTGCCCAATCCTGGTTGAAGGGGATCCAGATGATGTTGGCTCTCCACTGTTGCGTGATCCACCGGATCTCCGCCCGCGAAATGCCGGCTGCCGACACGAAGCCTTCTTCGTCGGGCTCGGAATACTCCATGCCGGACCGGTTCACTCCGCGCAGTACGATCGGCGCGCCCGTGGGACCCTGGATGATCGAGTTGCCTGAGACTGCCAGTGGAGCCAGTCCATGCGAAAGTTCTCCGTTCATGTCGAGCTACAATAGCGCGAATGGCAAAGGATTGGAAATCAGTCGCCGCGGCCGTCGCGCCGGACATGCCCGCGGAGGCCGTGGACCGTTGCGCCTCCGCCCTGACTAGCCTTGACGCCCTATTTCGGCCGCTCGCGAATCAACTCCCCTTCGATACCGAACCCGCCTACCTTCTGTTGGTGGGTCGCGGCCAGGAGGGTGGCGAATGACAATCCAGCAGGCGGCGAACCTCCTGGGAGCCCGCAAGATCTCGTCGGTGGAGCTGACCCGTCAGTCGCTCGACTCGATCCATCGGACGCAGCCTGTCCTCAACGCGTATCTCACCATCCTCGACGAACAGGCGATGGCGCGCGCGGGAGAGATGGATGCCGAACGGGCGGCGGGACGCGTGCGGGGTCCGCTGCATGGAATTCCGGTGGCCGTCAAGGACGTCTTCTGCACCAAAGGTGTGAGGACGACGCTCGGCACCAAGTTCTTCGCGGATCACGTTCCCGCCATTGATGCCGCGGTGGTCGAAAAGCTGGACGCGGCGGGCGCGATCAATTGCGGCAAGACTCACATGCACGAGTTCGCCTACGGGGTGACTTCGAACAATCCCCACTACGGTCCGGTGCGGAATCCGTGGAACACGGACTGCATCCCGGGCGGGTCGAGCGGTGGGTCCGGCGCGACAACCGGGGCTCGCAGTGTCTTCATGGCCATGGGCTCGGATACCGGCGGCTCGATCCGGATTCCGGCCGCCTTTTGCGGATCGGTAGGGATCAAGCCCACTACCGGCAGGGTCAGCCGCTACGGTGTGATGCCGCTTGATTTCACGCTCGACCACATGGGACCGCTTGCCTGCTCGGTGCGCGATGCCGCAATCTGCCTGCAGGCCATTGCGGGCCACGATGTCCGCGATGACTCAAGCGCCCGGGTGCCGGTCCCGGAGATGGTTCCTGGCCAGTCGGTGAGTCTGGCGGGAGTCCGTGTGGGCTTGCCCGAGAACTTCTATTTTGAGCGCGTGGATCCGGAGGTCGCCACCGCCGTGCGGGCGCTGGTTCCGGTTCTGGAGGCAGCGGGTGCGGCGGTGGTGCCGGTCCGCGTACCCGACATCGCCGCGGTGAACGCGATTGGACGGGTGATTCTGCTCTCAGAGGCGTCCGCCTGCCTGCAGCGGTTTCTCGGCGCGCGGGACAAGTTCGGCGCTGATGTCCTGGCGCTTCTCGACCAGGGCAGGCTCCTGCCGGCAACGGACTACGTCAACGCCCAGCGGTTGAGGCGTGTGTTTCAACAAGAGTGGGCACGCATCTGGCATCACGCGGACTGCGTCCTCACACCTTGCTCCCCGATCCCGGCGCCGCCCATTGGCGACAGTGAGGTCGACATCGCGGGTGAGAAAGAGGACACGCGGCTGGCTTCAACGCGTTTCGTCCGCGGCATCAACGTGCTTGGGCTGCCCGCGTTGGCGATGCCGTGTGGGCTGACATCCGGCCGGATGCCCATTAGCGCGCAGATCATCGGGCCTCCGTTCCGCGAGCCACTCGTTTTCCAAGTGGGCGCCGCAATTGAGGACTCCACCAGCTTTCACCTCGCCAAGCCGCCACTCTGATACAGTAGGCACATTATGATGCGCTTGTCCTGTCTCTCGCTGTCTTTTCAGAATGCGTTCCGCGCCGGCAAGATGGACATCTACCAGTTCATCCGCCACTGCCGCGCGCTGAATCTCGATGGCGTCGACTTGCACATGGGCCATATCGGGACCATGGACCGTGCCAACCTGAAGCGGATCCGGCGTATGGCGCTCGACAACGGGCTCACGATCGCGTCGATGCCGGTCGCCACCGAGTTCGGGCGCGATGCGGCTGCGATTCCAGCCGAGATTGAAAAGGCCAAGCAGGCCATGGAAATCGGAGTCTTCCTCGGCGCTCCGGTGCTCCGCGTGTTCGTCGGCTCGGCGCCGTCACCGGACAAGACTGAGGAGGCGTTCAAACGCGGTGCGGACGCGTTACGCAAATGCGCCGAGATCGGCGCGGACCTGGGTATGCCGGTCGCCCTGCAGAATCACAGTGGACTCACGTCGACAGGCGACGACATGCTGCGCTTCCACAAGGAAGTGAACCACCCCAACTTCACACTGCTTCTGGATACCGGCCACTTCACTGGGCGTGATGGTCCGCGGGGACCCAAGATCGCGGGACATACGTACGAGCACTACTACCGTTCCTTGGAACAGGTCGCGCCGCTGACGCAGTTCGTCCGCACCAAGCTCTACCTGCTCGACGACCGTGGGCGCGAGAAATACATTGACTACGCCCGGGTGTTCAATATCCTGCGCGGCGTCCACTACAACGGCTTTATCAGTCTGGTGTACGAGGGCACCGGCGACGAGATGGCCGATGTCGCCAAAGGGGCGCGGTTCCTGCGTTCGTACGTATCTGCCTGCTAGATCTTTGCGCAATTTTGGATTTCCGGTGAGATTGTTTGCCCCTGAAAAGCACTACTCTATATGGGCAGCGCAGAGCGGACCGCCTGTTCAAGCTGCGTCCTCTCGGCGGCGGCGGGTGGCGCATCGAGTACATCGATGACATTATCGAAAGGGCGATGCTGATCTCGCTGGTGTCTGTCCAAGAAAGCTGCCGGTGCGCGCCTGGATCATCATCATGCGCAAGACCGACATGCCCAAGAAGTGGCCGCCGGATTTCGTCCGGGTCCGTGGCCGCCTGAAGGATAAAC
The DNA here is from genome assembly GCA_016871015.1 of Acidobacteriota bacterium. Classification (GTDB taxonomy): domain Bacteria; phylum Acidobacteriota; class Terriglobia; order Bryobacterales; family Bryobacteraceae; genus SYLY01. The sequence goes on from VFZX01000035.1 coordinate 30,452, forward strand.
TCGAGCCGGAATACGTGTTCATTTGGAGAACGCCTGCCCGGCGCCTATTCGAGCTCGGGATGCCGCTGGCCGGTTCCTCATCCTAATGTATGCCCGGATGGTCTATTCTGAAAATGATCTACGGAGGTTGCACGTGCTATTCGACAACGAAGTCCTGGAATTGCTTTCCGAGACCAAGGAAGGCCGGAAGCTGAGGAAGAAGGCCCTGCTGGAAGGCCGCGAGCAGGGGGTAGAGAAAGGGATCGAGCAGGGGTTGGACCAGGCCCGAACCGGGATCATCGAAGCGATCCAACAGGTGATCGACAGCCGTTTCCCGACGCTCTCTGGCTCCATCGGCCTCGGCCATCTGGACTACCACAAAGCCCAGAAGGCCCTCTTGAAGGTGCTCAACGCGCGGACCGAGGACGAACTGCGCCAAGCGCTGAGCTAGGCCCCGAACCGGCGGTAAAACGAATACGCCGCCACCGAGAAGCCGATGCAGATGACGATCGTCCGGATCGTGCCGGGTTTCATCTTCCGCGCCACACGCGCCGCCAGATAGCCGCCCGCGATCGAAGCCAGCGCCATCGGCACCGCGAACTTCCAGTTGACCCGCCCGTCGAGCACGAACACGCCGATCGCCACTCCGTTCATCGCTGCTGCCAGAATCGCTTTCACGGCGTTCATCTGGTGGATGTCCGGGATCCCCATGAATCCCAGCGAACTCAGCATCAGGATGCCGATGCCAGCACCGAAGTAGCCCCCGTAAATTCCGACGAGGAACTGGAAGAACACAATTATCGCGATCGTCGAACGCGATGGCGTGTCGTGAGGCTGCGCGCCGATCCAGCGCGCGACAGGCTTCTGCGCCAAAAGCAGGCACGAGGCTAGCAGTAGCAGCCACGGAACCAGGTTCTCGAACACACGGTCGGGAAATCGGATCACTGCCAGGGATCCCAGCACACCGCCAATCAGGCTCGGCGGAAACAGGTACTTGAGCGGCTCGCGCGAGGCGGCGACTTCCGTCCGGTATCCCCAGGCGCTCGCCAGCGAACCGGGAAATAGCGCCACCGTGCTGGTCGCGTTGGCGGCCACCGGGCTGATGAGTGCCAGCAGCGACGGAAACGTCAGCAGCGTTCCGCCGCCGGCCACCGCGTTGACCGCACCCCCCAGGAAGGCCGCCGCGGCGGTGAGCGGATAGCTGAGGTCCGCCATCTCGAAGCTACTGCACCTTCATTCGCGGATTGCAGATCGGCCAGGGCGCATAGCTCAGCGTCAGGTCCGCGCGGTTGACCCACAGCCGGATCTCGTCGTTCCCCCAATTCACGAACTGGATGATCCCGCCGTCACACGACTTGAGCGCCGCGAGCTTGATCGTCCCGGGATCCGGATGATTGCTCTGCGGACCCCAATCCTGCAGGAACTTGTCGAACGGGTAGTCGCGGCACGGGCTTGCTTGTGTGCATCCGAACAGCGCGTACGCCTGCTCGAACTGCTTGGCGCGGATGTGGTTCAGAAACGCGTCGACCTGTCCCTTCTCCCGGTGGTTGCGGAGAAGGAAGTAGCCCGCCAGTCCCACCACCAAGACCGCCCCCACAGCGACCGCAATCCGTTTAAGCGTCTTCTCACGCCGGGCGTCCGACTCGCCGTAGCCGTCGAGATATCCGGGCATAGGCCCCCCTACTTTACAGGATGAGCTTTGTCGTATGCCGCGGTGGCTTCGACGGTGAGGTCCAGCGCCGGCTTGGAATAGATCACGTTGCTGACGTCCATGACAACATCGAGCCCCTTGGCTTCGGCCAGCTTCTGGATCACCGCTTGCATCCGTGACCCTGCAGCCTGCAGAATCTCCTCGCGTTCGCGGTTGACGTCTTCCTGGAGGTCCTGCTGTAACCGTTGCGCATCGCGTTGCTTGCGCTGCCCTTGCGCCACCATGTCCTGTTCGGCCTGCGGGGTGAGCTTGCCCTGCATACTCTGCAATTGCTGTTGGAGCTGCTGGATCTCAGCGCTCAGCTTGTTCAGCGCGTCCTGGCGCGGCTTGAATTTGGCTTCCAGCCCGGCGGATGCCTTCTTGATGTCGGCGGTGTCGACCAACGCCTTCTGCGTGTTGATGATGCCCGCTTTGATTTGGGCGAATGCGGACCCCAGCGGCACCAAGGCGGTGGCACACACCAACATCCAGCACGAAACACGTCGACGGTACATTCCTGCAAACTCCTTTAGCGAAACCAGATGGTTGAAAATTGCGGCTCCAAACAGCGTAACACAAGCGTTTGGACGCCGCGCTTTACCGTTCGGTTCCACCGGTACCGGACGGAACCAGTCCCGCCGACACCAGGCGGACCGTCCCCTTGGGCTTGATTGAACCGGTTTCGCGGATCGCAACCAATTGCAGAGAGACCAGGCGTTCGCCCGGCTCGGCCCGGAATTCGAAACGCTGGTTAAACGTTCCTTGGGCGATACTGGGTCCGTTGACCTCGCGGCCCGCCGCAACCACGCGCCAGCGGAGCCCAGTGGCCCTGTTGAAATCGATTGCCTCCCCCACGCAAACCACTTCATACCGGGACAGCGGCTCCACCAGGACTTTCCGCTCCAAGAGCAGCAGGTTCTCACCGTGCGCGCCCCCCAGAATGATTTCGACTCCAGCCGGCCCAGGCGTTGGAAAGACGTCGTGGTTTTGGAACACGCGCCAGTCCAACGCGGTCTGGACCGTCTTTCTGCCGAGCTGCTGGAGCCCCTCGCCGGTGGCCACACGGCCTGCCTGGGCGGCGCGTTCCCAGAACTGGCTCAGATCATCGTACCGCCCCTGACCGAGCATCTGTTCGGCGGCATCCCAAAGCACGGAGTCCTCGCCGGCGCGCAGGAGAGGAATCGCGCGCACGGCGAGTTCCAGAGGGACATCCTTCCTGACGCGCAGCAGGTAGTGGATGTAGCTCCCGACGGCGGCCTTCCTGTCCGGGACGAGATCCCTCGATACTGCGGCGGGGGCGGATTCCAGCCGGTGCGCCAGACTGAACAGAGCGCTCATGTCTTCGGAGCCAACCTCAGCCGCGCGCCGCGCCCATTTCCAGAAGTCATCCGGACGCTCCTGGCGGAAGTAGAAGTTGGCCAGGCTCCACTTGGGGAAGTATGTCCGGTCCACCTCGTTCGCACGGAGCAGCAGTCGTTCCGCGCCTGCCGGGTCTCCCCCGAGTTCGAGGCTCGTCGCCAAATCCACCATCGGACCAGCATTGTAAGGATTGAGTTCAATGGCCCGTTCCAACAGACGCCTGGAGTCCGGCGATGGGACCTGTCCGAGCTGCCAATGGTACAGATAATGGTTGGGCCGTACCTCAATCGCTGCCCGTAACGACTCTTCGGTCTGCTCCCGTCCCAACCGGTCGGCCAGCGCGATCCGGTAGCAATACCAGATTCCGGCGGCGCAAGCGATCCGCAGCGGCAGCGCGGCAAGGAATCCCTTGAGCCGCGGACTCAATCCAGTCTCCGGACTAACACTGCCGTTCCAGCCACGAGATCCAGCCCTGGACCTGTGTCCTCAGCTTTCCAATCGACCTGGATCGACCTGGGGCCAACCAGCTTCAGGATCACATCTCCATGCGCGCCTCCCGGTCCGACCCATTTCAGCGTCGTGGCAGTGCCTGTTGGCTTTCCTTTGAACGTGAAGTTCACGTTCGGCGAGATCGGCTGATCGTGGACATCATACTGGCCTCTGTAGCGTCCGAAGATCACCCCTTCCTCGACGTCGATCTTCAACTCGATGTATTTTGGAGCGTACAACTTCTCTTGAGTCACCCGCCGCGAAGGGGCAAACAGCCAGATCCCCTCATAGCGCGGCTCGGGCGCCGCCGGCTGGGCGACAGGCTTGGTCTCGGCCTGAACCGGCGGGTCGGGGGGCTTGGCTTGCGGCGGCGGGGACTGGGGCGCGTCTTGCTGTACAGTTGGCGGAAGCGTTACGGAGGGGACCGCCGGTTTGGACGTGGACGGGTCCGGCTCCGGCTTCTTGGGGGGGGCCACCGGCCGCGGAACCGTTGGCATTTCAAAGCGGGGCTCCGGTTCTTCGGTGCTTTTCCGGCCCTCTGAGGCGCGGGTCTTCCGTTCCGGGACG
>VFZX01000036.1 GCA_016871015.1 Acidobacteriota bacterium
CAAAATCCGAGTAGTCACCAGACGATCCTATGGCCTGCGCACTTACCGCGTCATGGAACTCTCGCTTTATCACAACCTTGGCTGCCTACCCGAGCCGCCAGCTACCCACAGATTTTGCTGAGGAGGCCGAAAGAGGAATTGTCGATGCCCTTCGAGAACGTATACGAGGCCAGGAAGTGGAGCCCCCGCGAGAAGCTCCGCTCGAGGCGCGAGATGAAGGCGTGGTAGTTCGAAAACCCGTTGCGCGTGATGAGCCCGGCGCCTGGGGCGAAAGCCGGGAAGGGAAGGCGCGACACGATCGAAGTGGGCCGCGCCGGATTGGCGTCGAGCGCGGCCTGGTTGGCGGTGGTCCGCCAGTCGAGCTTGGTTCCCTTGGTTCCCATGTAGCCGAGCTCGACGGCCAGGTTCGGCCGGAGTTCCCGCTGCAGGTTCAGGCTCCATTGTTGGAGATATCCGGTCGGGAGGTTGGTGTCGAGCGAGCTGAAGCCGACGCTGCCGACAGTGACCTGGTCCGGAAACAGATTCGACCAGACAAACGAAGGCCGCGTGAGATCGTTGGTCAGGCTGTGGTTCAACACGTGGGGGAAATTGAAGCTGCCAAACAGGACCTCGTTGTTGTTGTTCGACGCTTCGTAGAAAATGCCGTAGCTTCCGCGCACCGAATTGCGCGTGTTGCCGAACGGGCGCCAGGCGAATCCGAACCGGGGCGCGAGGTTGTTCTTGTCCTGGGGCACGAGTCCGCGCGGCGCCAGCGGCCGCTCCGTGGGAATGAATCCGCGTCCGGGCACGAAATAGTCGGCCCGGCCTGGATAGATCAGGCGTCCGCCGGGAAACGTGGGATCAAACAGCGAGCGGCGGTCGCGGTCATTGGCGAACGGCGCGGCATATTCGTAGCGGAGCCCGAAGCTGAGCGTCAGGTCGCCGGTCACCTTCCAGTCGTCCTGCACGAACCACTGCCACAGCGGCGACAGGTTGACGCCGTCCGGCCCCGGCGGCGCCGCGGCTCCCGCCGTCCGCGGAATTCCGAGCAGGTAGTCGCCGATCGCGCTGCGAGTGAAATTGCCCGCGAACCCGAACGACCCCTGCGTGCTGCCGATGTTGCGGATATCGAGCATCCGGTGCCGGATGTCGAAGCCAGCCTTCACGGTGTGCGACGAGCGGATCCAGGTGAGATTGTCGAGCCAGGACCAGGTGTTGACGCGTTGGGTGATGAGCGCGGGTCCGCCCAGGCCCGTGAATCCGGTGAGGTTGACGGCTGGCAGCGAGTTGAACGCGGGATCGGAGCGGCTGAGGAGGTTCCGCAGTCCCAGAACGTCGGCGAAGTTTTGCGGGTGGGGCTCAGGCGGACCCTGCAGCAGCTTGTGCCGGCTGAACGCTCCGCGGAATTCGTTGATCAGGTTTGGACGGAACAGGAAGTTGTGGCCGGCGACAATGTTGTATTGGCGTCCGCGCGGCGAATTGCGGTAGAGGGGATGGATGGCCGCGGTGATGTTCTGGGACTCATTCGTTGTGTAACGCGCGAAGAACTGTCCCGCCCGGTTGAGTTGCTGATCGAACTTGAGTGTATGCTGATCCCAATCGTTCGCCGTGCTGACCGGGGTGAGCAGGTTGATTCCCGGCCCGAGCGATCCCCGCGGCGCCGAAACCACGGGCACGAACGGACGGTAGGCGCGAGTCGTTGGATCGACACGCGAGGCGGGAATCCGCGCACCCGGGAACGGCTGTCCTGCCGCGGCCGGATCGGTGACGCCGCCCGCGAGACTGGACAAGTCCCCATCGAGCTCGGCTTGCGTGGGAAGGCTCGAGAGCAGCGTGTTGGGTGCGCGCTGCCGGACTCCCTCGTAATTGAACAGCCAGAAGCTGCGGTTGCGTCCGTCGTAGAGCTTGGGCAGGTAGACCGGGCCGGACACGGTGCCGCCGAATTGGTTCCGGCGCAGTGCGGGCTTGCGCGCGCCGTCAAAGAAGTTCCGTGCCTGGATCTTCTCGTTGCGCAGGAATTCGAACAACACGAGCCGGAGTGAGTTCGTGCCGGACTTGGTGACCACGTTGATCTGCGCGGCGCCGTTTCCATATTCGGCGTTGAATGTGTTGCGCTGGATCTTGAACTCTTCGATGAGGTCGACGGAGGGGTCGATGAAGGTGCCGTTGGCGTTCGAATTGGTGTTGGTGGCTCCGTCGAGCATGAAGCTGTTGGACAGGCCGCGCGTGCCCGCAACCGAGAAGCGGCCGCCGGAACCCGCCACGGGCGCGATGACGCCGGGTCCCAGGATCGCGAGGGTCTGGAAGTTGCGGCCGTTGAGCGGCAACTGAACGATGCGGCGGTTGTCCACCACGGTGCCCTGGCTGGCGGTGTCGGTTTCGATAAGTGGCGTGGCTGAGGTGACCTCCACGACCTGGTCGACCGAGCCGAGCTCCAGTTGAAAGTCGACGCGGGCGCGCTGGTCGAGCGTGAGGACGATGGCGGGTGCGAGTGCGCGTTTGAATCCGGCGGCTTCAGCCGTGATCTCATAGGGTCCGACCGCGAGTGATGGCGCCTGGTAGTCTCCGGCAGTGCTCGATCTGATTTCGCGGACGGCGTTGGTGGCGGTGTTGCGGATGCGAATGCGCGCTCCGGCAACCGCGCCTCCAGTGGAGTCGGTGACCGTCCCGAGGATGGTTCCGAACAGGGATTGGGCCGGGCCTGTGTTGGCCCAACCGAGAAGCAGGATTCCAAGCGAGGCGCGGAGTCTCATGCCGCTCAGCGTATCATGGTCCGCCGGCGTGAAGGACTCGCCCTATCGTCGAAGTGACGGAGGCTTGCGCGGCCGCGAATCCGCCACCGGACACTCAATGGCTCGGGTCATTTTGGATGCGCTCCGTTCCCGTCGACTGCCCCGTCTTTCTGCGGCGGCAACGCCTGCGTCACCCGGAAATTCCGCACCGTCTCGGCCAATACCTTTCCCGTCTTCGGATCTCTCAGAATCTCCCAAGGAATCGACATCCGGGCCGTTGACATGATCTCCACATCCGTCCGGTAGAGCTCGTCCTTCACTTCGTACCAGACCACCTGCGCCTCCGGGCTGAACTCGAAAATCCGGCGGAACAACTCCACTCCCGCCGTCAGCAACTGCCGGCCCACCTTGAGGCTCATCTGCGGACCCGGGTTCGAGGGAAACTGCTGGATATCGTCGATCATCTCCGGCAGCGCCGTTCGCAGCCACTCCAACCGCTCAGCGTGCTGCGGAGTCCAGGGACTGGGAAACGTATTGGCGGCGACGAACACCACCCCATCCACGGCTGCGGTCGAGACAATCACCCGGAGCGTCCCCGGGACCGTTTCGCTCGCGTCGATTCGCAGGATGGGCACGGGATCTTGCTTCTAGCGCGAAGCCCTCCGGTCATCCCGAAGCGTGATCAGATACTCCAACAGGTCGACGATTTGCTGCTCCGTCATCTTGGTTATTAAGTCCTCGGGCATCATCGACAGGTTGCTCTTCCTGCGGCTGGTGACGTCGGCGGGCTTCAGCCGCACCGTCTCGCCATTCTCGGTTTTGACCGAAATCCGCTGGGGCGTGTCCTCGGCCACAATGCCGATGACCTGCCCCTGGGACCGGGTCTCCAGAATCCACGTGACATACTCGTGCGCGATCCCGGCGCTGGGGTTCAGGATCGAGTCGAGCAGGGCTTGCTTTCCTAGTTTACCCCCGATGGCGGACAAATTGGGGCCAACAAGCGTCTTATTTGGATCCAGGCTGTGGCAAGAGGCGCAGTCGGCGCCCGTTTTCTGGTTGAACACCCGGCGTCCGGCTTCGGCGTTCCCCTGGCGGCTGGTCAGGCCGCGAGCCGGAGGCAGCCGGCTCCCCCGGGCTGCGGGTGGCGGCAAGATCTTGGCGGCGCGCGCCTGGACCGCCGGGGTCCGGATCAGCGACACCAGGTTGGCGGCGAGGTTCTTCATCTCGGGCGGCAAGGTCTGCTTCTGCTCCATATCGAGGATGCGGTTGGCGCCCGGTTCGGTCCGGCCGAGGATGCGAAGGGCTTCGCTGCGGAGCTCGTTCGGCTCGGTGCTGGTGATGATGCGCTCAAGACTCGCGTCGAGTGCCGCCGGACGCAGCGATCCGAGTCCTCGCAGGGCGGCGATGCGGACCGGGATTGGACCGCCGCGGAAGAGTTGGTCGAGCAGCGTCGCGAATTCGAGGCTCTTCGTCTTGCCCAGGGCCTGGATCGCCAGGATACGGGTCTCCTCGGGCGCCGCGGTATCACGGGCGACGGTGGCGAGCGCGGGTGCGAAGCGCGGGTCCTCAAGCTCGTCGGCAAGCCCGGCAGCGGACTTGGCGAGGGGCGGGGACTTGAGCGCTTCCTCGATTGCCGCTGCCACCTGCGGACTCCCGCGGTAAGGAGTCCATTCGGAGAAGATCCGCTTGCCCAGGCGTTGCAACGCGGCTTCACGCAACGGAACGGGAGCTGAGCCACTCGCCGCGATGCCGGCGACAGCGGCCATCGCCGCCTCCGACGGCTGTGCGGCAATAGCCTCCATGGCATCGATCCGTGCGCCGAGGGCGGCATCCTGCTGGGATGCCACCGCGGACAGTTCGGCGAGGCGCGGCTCGGGCCCCAGCCGCCAGTACAGACGCAGACGGCGCGGATCCGCGGGGTCCGGGAACAGGCGCGCGGTCTCCTCAACGGCGCGGTCCCCGCGGTTGCGCGCACCAAGTCCAAGGGCCTCGAGATACCAGCGGTCCTTGCCGTCGTACTGTGCGGCCAGGGCGCTCCACAGCGCATCACCCGCCGGGTAGTGCTGCAGCAGGACCGCGAGTTCGCGCCGCATCATCAGGCTCGAGTCCGCGGCCAGAGGCTTGGCCAGCTCCAGGAACTGATCGCTGAAATAGAGGTGCGCCGCACGCATCCCCGTCAGGCGGATCTGGGGATTCGAATCGGCCAGCGCGGCGCTGACGGCGGGCTTCCCTTCCGTGCCCAACGCGGCGATCACCCACAGGGCGCGCGCCCGGACCACGGGATCAGAGCTGTTCCATGCGGCATCCAGGGTGGGACGGGCGGCCGCGCCTTGCGACCGCAATTTCGAGTAGGCGAGATACCGTACCGACTGTGCCGGATTGCCGAGTGCGCTGAGGAGTCCCTCGTGCGAGTCCAGCGACACCGGAACACGCACCGCCTTGAATCCCCTCGGCGCGATCCGGTAGATGCGGCCCCGGGCGGTGTCGCCCATCTGGTGGCCGCCGACGCCGGGGTCGTACCAGTCCGAGACGTAGACCGCACCGTCCGGTCCCACTGCGGCATCCGACGGGCGGAACCAGGAATCCTCGGTCGAGACCACCGCTTCGGGCGTGAGCGAGTATCCGGCGCCCGCCTGCTCGATCATATACGCCCGGATTTCGCGTTTGCCCGCCTCGGCGTGGATGGGCATATGGCGGTAGCGTCCGAGCAGCGTGCCCTCGTAGACCACGAGTCCGCACGGCGACCCGGCGCCGAGGCGCTCGATGTAGGGGACCACGCCCGGGTTTTCCTGGTGGAAATGCGTCCCGCGGTCCTCACGCCAGGAGCGTCCACCGGGACCCCAGTATCCGTAGTTGCCGCCTTCGAGGACGTAATGGAAACGGGTCCAGGCGTTGCCGTCGTCGTCGTTGTCGGACTGCCAGAGCGACCCGAACGAGTCCGTTGCGAGCTCGTATGGATTGCGGAAGTTATGGCCGAGGACGGTAAAGCCCGTGCCATCCGGATTCATGCGCAGCGCGGTTCCGGCGTAATACTCGCCCTTCCGTGAGCTTGTGAAGCGCTTGCCGGACTTGTCGGTGACGTCAAACCCCTGGTCGCCGGAATTGAAGTAGTAGCGGCCATCGGGCCCGAACGTGATCGCGTGGAGCCCATGGTCGTGATCGACGCCGCTCCAACCGGTGAGAAGGACTTCGCGGTTGAGCACCCGGTCGTTGGAGTCCTTGGTGTAGACCGTGATGCCGGGCGATTGCGACACGATCACCTTGTCGCCGAGGACCGAGATACCAAGGGGCGCCCGGAGAGACGGGTCTTCGTGGAAGATTTTCTTCGTGTCGGCGACGCCGTCGAGGTTGGTGTCTTCGAGGATGACGATGCGGTCGCCCTTGCGCAGGTCGGGCTGGTTCGTAAGTTGGCGGCGGTAGTTGACGGCTTCGAGGTACCAGATGCGCCCGCGCTCGTCGATGTCGATGTTGGTCGGGTTGACGACCTTGGGTTCGGCGGCCCAAAGGGTTACTTCGAGGCCCTGGGCGGGCCGGAGTCCTCTGACGGCCTGGGGGGCGGTCATCTGGGCGAAGGCGGGCAGGCACACAAGTGCCACGGTGATTGTACGCATCGTCTCTATTTTGCACCAGTTCCGAACCTCAGCCCTTCTAAAGTGGCCGGTTGCTCCCGCCGATGGACGGCGTAGGCTCGATTCATGCGAAAAGATCTGACTCCTCTGATCGTGATCGCACTCGTGGTGGCCGGAATCGCCACGGGTATGTTTTACGTGTTTATGTCCGGAGGAGCCGCGCCCGCCGCGCAGGCCAACGCGCGTGGCGATGTGGTGGTGGCTCTGCGGCCCTTGGCAGCGGGCGAAACGATCCAGCGGACTCATTTGAAAACATCAAAGCTTGCGCTGTCGCAAATTCCCGCGGGTACGGCAGGGGACATCTCCCAGTTGGAAGGCCGTGTCGTGCTGGGCGCGATCGAACCGGGGATCCCGATCCCGCTCGAAAAAACGTCCGCGCCGGGAGGGCTTGGGGGTGTGGGAATCCCGGAAGGGATGCGCGCCGTGTCCGTCCACATCACAGACTCCTCCGGTGTGGTCGCGATGCTGAAGCCGGGCCACCGGATCGACTTGCAGTCCGTGCATGTAAAGTCCGAGCATTCCGTGGAGGTCCGCACCATCGCCGAGGACATCGAAATCCTGAACGTCTCGCGGCCCCAGGAAGGGGGCGGGAAACCGGGACTTCCGGTCGTGACCGTGCTGGTCGATCCGGCAACGGCAAACGCCGCCGGGCTCGCCGATACGTCCACCCGCGTGCGGGCGTCGCTGCGGAATCCGCTGGACCGGCAGCAGTTGAACCTGCCGGTGATGACGCTTGACCGGCTGCTGCATCCGGGCGCGAAACCGCAGCCAAAGCCCCAGCAACAATGACAATCGCGGCGACTCTCGCGGTACTTTTTGTTTTCGTCTTCCTGCTCGCCGCCGCGGCGGTGATCGGCGGGCGGCGGATACTGGATACCTGGGACGAGGTTCCGCGCATCGTTGAGGCAGAGGGTCCGGAGATTGATTGGAACAGTCCGGTCTCGCCTCTTCTGCTTAAGGAAGACGCCCTGAGCACGATCAGTTTCTGGCACCGGCTGCTGAACCGTGTCGACGGCATTGAAAGGATCAAGGTAAGTTTGGCTGAGTCCGGTTTGCCTTGGTCGGTGGGGCGGCTCACGGCGATGATGCTGTTCTGCGGCGCGTCGGCGTTTGCGGTCCTGTGGAAGCTGGCCTGGGTGAATTCCCTGGTCGCTCTCGGACTTGCCTTGTTCGCCTCGCTGGTGCCGTATGCGGTAGTTGTCCGGCGGCGGTCAAAACGAATCAGACAGTTGGAGGAGCAGTTTCCCGAAGCCCTCGACTCACTCGCGAGAGCCCTCCGGGCGGGAAACACTCTCGCCGGCGGATTCGAGATGCTGGCACGCGAGACTCCCCAGCCGCTGGCGGGCGAGTTCCGCAAGACTCTGGACGAGCGGAACTTGGGCACCAATTGGGACCAGGCGCTGGACCATCTGGCCCACCGGATCCCGGTCGTTGATGTCAGCCTGTTCGCCGCCGCGACCCAAATGCAGAGCCGGACGGGCGGAAAGCTGCATGAGGTGTTGACCAAGCTGGCGGAGAACATGCGCGAGTCGGCGGCGCTGAGACAGGAAGTCCGGGCGATTTCGGCCCACGGAAAACTCACCGGACTGATCCTCACGCTTCTGCCTGCTGGAATCGGCGTAATGATGATGATCGTGAATCCAAGCCACATGATGGTTCTGTTTTACGATCCCACTGGACGCACGCTGTTGATCGCGGCGGCCTGCTGCCTCGTGCTGGCGCACTTTGTGATCGGCAAGCTGGTCGAGATCAAGATCTAGCCGCCATGCCTGTAATGCTGATTCTCACCGGCCTGTTTCTCACGATCGCCCTGGCGGTAGTAGCAGCGGGACGTGTCTACCTTCGTAGCCGCGACCTGGCCGAAGCCTCCCCGGCGACAGGACCCTCGTCAGGATCCGCCGCCGTCCCCGAGATGCTCGCGCAGCTCGGCCAGCGTGTCCGCAGACCATCGACACGCACCGAACAGACGCGAAAGATGCTGTTCCGTGCTGGATACCGCGCACCGCGGGACCTCCACGTGTTCTATGGAATCCAGGTGTTTGGCTCGATGCTGACCGCCGGGCTGTTCGCCGCCCTCGCCGCCGGTTTCGGCCGGGACGCCACCATGGCTTGGTTGTGCGGACTCGGCTTCGGATTTCTGATCCCCCCGCGGGTTCTCGACTGGCAGGTGCGGTCGCGAGCCCACCGGATCCGTAGCGCGGTGGCATCCGCTCTCGATTTGATGGTGCTTTCGCTCGAAGCCGGCCAAACGCTGGACCTTGCCCTGCAGGACGCCGCTGGCGCCTTGAACCAGGTCTTCCCCGACCTGAGCTCCGAACTCACCTTCTGTATTCTCGAAATGCGCGCTGGAACGAGCCGCCCGGATGCATTGCGCAGGCTCGCCGAGAGGTGCGGCGAGGAGGAAGTCAAGAAAGTCACCGGGATCCTCATCGACGGTGAGCGGTTTGGCACATCGCTTGGCCCGGCGTTGCGCGCGCACGCGCGGTATCTGCGGATCCGCTCGCGCCAGAAGGCGCAAGAAGCGACGCGGAAGGTCGGTGTCAAGCTCGTGCTGCCGATCTTCTTCCTGATTTTCCCGTCCGTGATGGTGGTGACGCTGGGTCCTGCGTACCTTCAGATGCGCAATTTTCTTGACAGCTTCGTGAAGTAAGATTACCGCGCCGCGATCTTCAGGTTCGCGAAGTGCGCGATCGTTGATCCCTCGATCCACAACGCCACTCCACCCTTGGCTGGCGCGCCCGATTTCACGTCATTCACGATCAGCGTGGGCTGCGAGTTTCCGTTCACGAACAGGCGCGCCTTGTCACCCTCAACGTCAATCTTGAGCCGGATCCACTCCGCCGGACCGATGTCCACGTAAGACTCGTACTTGGACGGCGTCTCCTCCCGCAGCTTGAACCACGGAAATCCGGGATGCGACACGTACTGGGCTGTGTGGTTGCGCCGCTCCTGGTCCTCGGCCCGCCCGTTGGTGGGACGCACGTAGAAGCAGTCGTAAGTACTCAGGTCCGGCTGAACGCGGAACGCTACCCCCACAAATCCTCGCGCACCGCCCGCGGCTCCCGGGCCGGGCTCTCCTGTCAGGTCGACTTCGATCGTGCCGTTCCCAAACTCGACGCCGCCGGCGACAGCCAGATGCTCAGCCCGTGGGCCCTCGCCAGCGGGTCCGCCGCCCTTCTTGCCGCCTCCCTTCTTGGCCCCAGGATTTCCAGCGGGCGGAGGAGGCAGCGAACTGGTGAGCTTCAGGGCCTTCTTGCCCTTGAACGTGACAGGAGCGGCATTCAGGTTGTGCAGCGTGATTCCGTTCGGCGAATCGAGCGGGAAGACCTTGGTTTGCGCGATTCCGGCAGCCGGCATCAATGCCAGGACGGCGGTCGTGAGGTAGACGGTCGGGGTGGGCATACAACCGATTCTACGTACGTTCGATTCGTGGATGCACCTCTCGTCCCTGCCGCAGCACCATGCCGACCAGCGACGCGCCCGTGTACCAGCAGAAATCCCGGTAGTCGCTCGTCTGTAGGATCACCAGGTCCGCGTCCTTGCCCGGCGCCAGCGAGCCAACGCGTTTCTCCACGCCAAGTGCGTGCGCGGCGTTGATCGTGGCCGCGGTGATCGCCTCTTCAGGACTCAGCCCGCCGAATCTGCACGCAAGCCAGATCGCGGCCTGCATCCCCATCACCGGGCTGCTGCCGGAGTCGAATCCCGTCGTCAACGCCACCGGACCGTCCGGCAACGGGTGTCCCGGACGGATCGCTGTGACGCCGTTCATCCGGATCCGTCCGTGACTATCGTGCACCCGTGTCGTGAACCCGAGCCTCGTGGCCGCCTCGATCAGTTCTGGCCAGTCCTGGCACTCGACCGTCCGGGTCAGGCGCCGCGTCTGGATCAGAGGCAGCAGCGTTCCGGCGATCCAACGCGTATAGTCCTCACGTCTATTTTCGAACTCCGGAGGCACCGCCATTCCGCCCCGGTACACCGGCTCAATTGAGATCAGCAGGTTCGAGATCGCGCCCAACGCCCGTAGTGCTTTCAACTCGGCGGTCTCATCGAGTCCATATCCACAACCCGCCGCCATGGTAGTGACACCACTGCGGACAAACTGCCGCAACCGCCGCCTTGCCTCCAACTCCATCCGCTGCGTCGACCAGCCGCGGACCTCGGCGACACGGCTCGACAGCGGTGCGCCATCGTGGCGCGTGGGGGCGCAGAGCAGTCCAACGCTGGCGTCAATGAAACCCGGGAGCACCACGCGACCGGTCGCATCGATCTCCTCCGCGTTGCGGGTGATGGCCAACCGGTCGAGGCGGCGGCAGACTCCAACCTCCTCGATTTTGCCGTCAATAATCAGAACGGCGCCGTTTTCGATAATCCTGAGAACGCCCAACGAAGGACAACGGTGGGGAGCCTGCTCACCAGACAAGGTGAGAAGCTGCCTCGCGCCCCGGACCAGCAAGATTCTGGACACGCGATTTCAAGCTGCGGACGGCTGTCCGCAAGCCTCATACTGAACATGATAGCGCCCGGATGCCGAATCGTCTCAAGAAAACGCTCGACCGCATGATCTCAAAAGCGGGGAGTGGTTCGAGATCAGATGCCCAGAAATGGGTGAAGCAGGGCCGTGTCCGCATCAACGGCGTCATCGCTGAGTCGCCGGACCAATGGGTGGATCCGGAGCGCGACCGCATCACCGTCGACGGTGCTCCGCTCCGTGCCGCTGAGCCGGTGTACGTGCTTCTGTACAAACCGAAAGGCTACCTGACGACATATAGCGATCCGCAAGGGCGGCCCACCGTGTACGATCTCATCCAAGGCGTCGGCCAGTTTACCGGCACTGTCGGACGGCTGGACCTCGACACCAGCGGCCTGCTGCTCCTCACCAACGACACGGCTCTCGCCGACCGGCTGATGGATCCCGCCTGGCACGCTCCCAAGACTTATCTCGTGAAAGCTTCAACGCGGCTCGGCGACGCACAACTGGATCGCTTACGCACCGGCGTCGACCTCGACGACGGACCCACGCGTCCCGCCACTGTCCGCCGGATCCGCGACTCGGAGAAGTACTCCTTCATCGAGATCACGATCACCGAAGGGCGCAACCGTCAGGTCCGGCGCATGATCGAAGCGTTGGGAAGCAAGGTGCTCAAGCTCGTGCGGACGCGGTTCGGGCCGCTCGAAATCGGCGATCTGGAGATCGGAAAGTACCGGCTTCTGGAACGCCGTGAAGTCACGGCGCTTCGCGATCTCGTAGGATTGAAGAACGATGCTGATCAGGAATCCAAAAGGAAACTACTCGTTCCTCAAGGGAATCGCCCCATACTCGGCGGGCGCCGTGGCCGCCGCGGGCTTCGAGATTGAACACGCCCGGTTTTGGCAGCCGGTTCCGCTCAATACCGGTTTCGACCGTGTCGCGGCGCATTTCAAGGCCATCGGACGTCCACTCACGGCGCTGTGCGGCATGGAGTTGCGTTCGCCCAAGCCATTCACCTTCGCCGGATTCAACCAGTTCAACGGCGGATACGTGAAGGTGCTCGAGAGCTGGGGCATCATGCTCGACGGCATGAATCCTGTTGCGCGCACCAACATCGCGCCGGAAGTCAATCCGCCAGCGGAGCCGTCGCTGTACGGCTTTTCCTACACCGTGCCCTCGCGCATCAAGGCGCCGACTTTCGTGGTGGCGGGCGCGGGCGAGCTGCCCGAAGGATCGCTTGACCCGCATGATGTCGTGCGGCGCGGCGAAACCTCGCAGGAAGCATTGCGGGAGAAAGCGCGGTTTGTCATGGGGCTGATGAGCGGCCGGCTCAAGGGACTCGGCGTGAGCTGGGACCAGGTCACGGTGAGCGAGGTCTACACGGTGTTCGACATCCACGCCTGGCTTGTCCCGGAGGTCCTCCAGCCCGCGGGCAAGGGGCAGATCCACGGGATGACGTGGCACTACTCGCGTCCGCCGATCGAAAGCATCGAGTTCGAGATGGATCTGCGGGGCTGTGCGCGCGAGCTGGTTCTCGAAGCGTGATGCAGCCGGCGCTCAGTCCGGATGAGGCCGCGCGCCACCGGATCCGCACCTCGCTAGGAGAATCGCTCTTTGTCGAGGCCGCGGCGGGAACCGGCAAAACCACGGAGCTGGTGCGGCGCATCGTCGCCGTGCTGCAGAGCGGACTGACGACGGTCGACAAAATCGCCGCGGTCACGTTCACGCACAAGGCGGCGGGTGAGCTGAAGTTGCGCTTGCGAGTGGGCTTGGACCGGACACGGCTGAAGTCCACTGATCCCGAAGTACAGGCGCATCTCGCCCACGCGCTCGCTCATCTGGAGGAGGCCTCGATCGGAACGATCCACGGCTTCTGCGCGCAGATCCTGCGCGAGCGCCCCGTGGAGGCCTGCGTCGATCCGGCGTTCGGTGAGCTTTCCGAGCTTGAGGCCGGCCATATCCGTAACCGCGCGTTCCGCGCCTGGCTGGAGCAACAGCTCAATCAGGACTCGCCGGCGTTGCGGCGCGCCTTCAGCCGGCTGGCGCATCGCGACTCCTGGGAGTCCGGCACACCGGTGGAACAGCTTCGTTACGCGGGCAGGACGCTTCTTGAATGGCGCGATTTTCCAGCGCCGTGGGACCGCCGCATCTGGGACCGCGAGGGCGAGATCGACGCGCTGGTGGAACGGATCCGCGCCTCCGCGCCCCGCCTCGCGCAGACCGTGGCGCTACGCCCCGTGCACGACTTCGCCGCTGCCATCGATCGTGCCGAGCTCGTGCGCCGCCGCGACTATGACGCGCTTGAGAGCATGCTGCTCAAGTTGCGCCGCGACCTGAATCGAGGCGGCGGAAAGAAGAAGGGAATCGAAGATCTGATCGGGCGTCTGGAGGGATTCCGAGGAAGCGCCGATGCAGACCTGGCCGCTTCGCTGCGCATGGAAATGTCCGGCCTGGTCGAGCGCTATGACGAAGCCAAGCGGAAGGCGGGCAAGCTCGATTTCCTCGATCTGCTCATCCTGGCGCGAGACCTGGTGGCGCGCAACACGGAGGTTCGCGAGTACCTGCAGCGCCGCTACTCGCACATCTTCGTGGACGAATTCCAGGACACCGATCCATTGCAGGCCGAACTCCTGCTGCTGTTGGCCGCTGACAATCCGCGGGAGGGCGACTGGCGCAAGGTGACGCCGGTTCCCGGCAAGCTGTTCGCCGTGGGCGACCCCAAGCAGTCGATCTACAAGTTCCGGCGCGCGGATGTGCTCCTCTACTCGGCAATCCGCGAGCGGCTGGAGGCCCGAGGCGTGGGAGTGGTGCGGCTCGGGAAGAGCCACCGCCAGACCGCCGGGATCCAACGGCTGGTCAACGCCGCGTTCGAGCCCGTGATGGATGGCTCCACCGAAACAGGACAGGCCGCTTATGTTCCGCTCGAAGGCGACACTCCGGATCCGGATTCGCAGCCCTCGGTCGTGGTGGTGCCCGCTCCCGATCCCTACGGCCAGCGTTCCGTGTCCAAGCAGGCGATCAACAAGTGCCTGCCAGATGCCATCACCGCGTTCACGGCGTGGCTGATTCAGGAGAGCGGCTGGACCGTGCGGGATCCCGAACGGGGCGCGGCCGGAAGAGTGCCCATCACGCCGCGCCATGTGTGCATCCTGTTCCGGCGGTTTACCAATTTCGGAACGGATGTCACGCGCGAGTACGCCAGAGGTCTTGAGGCGCGGGGGATTCCGCACCTGCTCGCGGGATCCAAGTCGTTCCACAATCGCGAAGAGGTCGAGACGCTGCGGACCGCTCTGACCGCGGTGGAGTGGCCTGGAGATGAGCTCTCGGTGTACGCAACGCTGCGCGGCCCGATGGTAGCGTTCGAAGACACCGTGCTCCTGCGGTACCAGCACGAAGTGGGACGGCTGCATCCGTTCGCGCCGCGGCCCCCGGAGATCGCCACGGAGTTCGCGCCGGTTGCCAACGCGCTCGACCTGCTGGCGGATCTCCACAAGATGCGCAACTGGCGTCCGGTGGCCGAGACCGTCAACCTGCTGCTCTCCAACACGCGTGCGCATGCCGGTTTCGCGCTCCGTCCCGCGGGACACCAGGTGCTCGCCAACGTGAACCGGATCGCCGAGCTCGCCCGCGCTTTCGAGCTCAGCGGCGGGATTTCGTTTCGCGGGTTTGTGGAGGAACTCGAACAGCAGTCGGAGAAGGCCGAATCCGCCGAAGCTCCCGTGCTTGAAGAGGGCGCCGAGGGTGTGCGCATGATGACGGTGCACGCCGCCAAGGGACTCGAGTTTCCGGTGGTGATCCTCGGCGACATGACCGCCAACATCGCCGCCACTGAACCCGAGCGCTACGTCGATGCCGCTCGCGGACTCTGCGCCACGCGGCTGCTACGTTGCGCGCCATGGGAGCTGTTGGATCACGAGGCGATGGAGCGGGAGCGTGAGAAGGCGGAAGGCGTGCGGGTCGCCTATGTGGCAGCGACACGCGCGCGGGACCTGTTGGTGGTGCCCGCGGTGGGCGACCAGCCGCTGGGCGACACCTGGATTTCGCCGCTCGAACGCGCTGTTTATCCCGATCCGATGCGGCAGCGAAAGCCATCGCCCGCGCCAGGCTGTCCGCGGTTCGGCGATGTGACGGTACTATCGCGGCCGCCGGAATACCTGATGTCCGGCGAGGATCCGTCCGTCAAACCCGGCCAGCACCGTCCGCTTGCCGGCACACACAATGTCGTCTGGTGGGATCCCGCGCTGCTCATCCAAAAGCTGGATGCGAACTACGGCATCCGGCAGCAGACGATTCTCGCCGATGGTCCGGCGGCAATGCCGGGGATCGAGCGGTACAGGGCCTGGCAGGAAGCGCGCGCCGCCCGGATCGATGCCGGCCGCCATCCACGGTTTGACGTGATCACACCGACGGACGGGCGTCCACTGCCGGAGGGTTTCACGTGCGAAGTGGATGTCGTCATGGTTGAGCATCCGCCCAACCGGCCCACCGGTCCACGGTTCGGATCGCTGATCCACGGCGTGATGCGGGACGTGGACCTGGCTGGATTCCCGGAGAACATTCTAGCCGCGGTGCAACTCCATGCGCGCGTGCTGGGCGCGCCGGAGTATGAGGTGGAGGCCGCCGCGGACACCGTGGTCCGCGTGCTCGCGCATCCGTTGATCCGGCAGGCGGGCGCGGCCCAGCGCATGCACCGCGAGTGGCCGGTCATGCTCCACCTGGACGGCGGACAGGTCCTCGAGGGCCAGGTGGATCTCGCGTTTTTCTCCGGCGGTGTATGGCAGCTCGTGGATTTCAAAACCGACGCCGATCTTGCGGGAGGACTCACGCGGTACAAAACGCAGGTCCAGTGGTATGCGTACGCAATAGGAAAGCTGGCCGGCGCGCCCGTGCGGGCGTCGCTGATGGCGGTTTAACGAAGGTCTATCGCTCGAACGCGACCAGACCGGCATCGCGTAGTGCGCTCATGCGCCGCGTGACCTGATCTAAAGTGACGGGACCGTAGTAGGGCGATCCGCCGAACCAGCTCTCTGCCTGCGCGACACGGAAGATGTCGAGCGCCGTGCGCCGGCCGTCAATGAGCGAGTCGATCTCGAACAAGAGAGCGTTCGACGGGCGTGGATCGGCAAGTTGAATCCGCGGCCGCGCGTCGATGATCCGTGCAAGCGGCGCACTCCACCGGGGCCGGATCTCCGCCGCGCCGGTGGGGCCCGCGTCCCGGGCTGGACAGGCCTCGGAGATTTGATCGACTGCCAGCTTCCCTGCCTGCTCGAACCTTCGTGCCGCCGCTTCAGCGAGTGGACTCGCTCCGAAGTGGGCGGCCGACCGGATACAGGCTGCGCCGTAGCGAGCGGTTTCAGCGACAACGCTTCGGGCATCCGCGCACTCGCCCGTGCGGCGTCCTGCGATTCCCGCCATCCGCGCAAGCAGCGCGTGAGACCCGGCGCTCACTTCGTTGACCAGGCTCGGCACGCTGTCCGTGCCCGCGGCGGATGCGAAATATCCCGTTGCGGCGAAGATCAGCGCGATCCGGCGGAGCTGCGTGGCATCGACATTGACAATGGTGTCGCGATTGGTGTGGAGGTTGTAGTCGGGGAAGCACGTCGCGTGCACGGCGGGGATTCCAATCGGTCCGAACACAAAAGTCTCGTGGTCCGACGTGGGATAGAACGGAACCAGGAAGCTGAAGAAACGGTCGCGCGATCCAAGCGCGGAAAACAGCGGATCGCTGAATCTCTCGTGCTGGTTGATCGTACCGGTGTTGGTTTCGATCACGTGCTCGACGTAGTGGCGCATCACGTCGTTGAGCCAGGTGGGCAGCGACCAGGGCGCGCGCTCGAAGATCGCTGCTGAGCCAAGCCGGGTTTGATCCTCGCCAACCATCTCCTGATTGATGTTGATCAGGATCTTCTTGCGCTCTTCCGGGAACTTTGCGAAGTAGGCGTACTCACCCACGACTTCGGGAGTGAACCAGAACTGAATGTCGCGGTCCGGCGGCCGGATCTTGCCCTCGCGGATCAGGCGCGTCAACGCTCGCGCCATCTCGATCAGATTCCCGCACCCGGAGGCATCGTCGTTGGCGCCGCCGCGCATGTGATCGAGATGGGCGGTATACACGATCGCCTCATTTTGTTTTGACCGGCCTGGAATCGTGGCCATCAGGATCTGCATGGTCCCCGGCGTGCGGATCCGCGTCTCGATCTTCACGCGCGCCTGGACGCTACGCCCGGATAGAAGCAGGGCCCGCAACTCCTCGGCCGTGCGATAGGAGACAGAGAAGGCCCAGGTCGGCTCGCGTCCGTTCCCGCCCTGCGCCGGAATCGACTGCCACCCGATGTGGTCCGGAAACTCCCAGACCGCGCCCGGCCAACGCGGCGCGCAACTGATCACACCAGCGGCACCATGATGGAACACGGCGAGTGGATACACGCGGTCGAGCCGCCCGCAGGCGAGCACGATCTTTCCCGCTACGTCCTTGCCCGCGAAGTCCGCTGGAGTGTCGCCTGAGCCGGCATCAATGAGCGCCGCTGTAAGATCGGCGTTGCGGCTGTTGATCGCGATGGCTGTGCCCGAGTCGCCCCAACTGGCTATCTTGCGCTCGTGGGGCGAGGTGATCCAAAGCTCGCCCTCGACGCCGGTCCAGGACGGCTGGCCATACGGGAGATCCACCGTGCGGATGCGCGAGACGCCAGCCTTGCGCAACTCGGCTTCGACGTAGCGCATGGCTTCCACGTAGCCTTCGCTTCCAATGTTGCGGTCGAACTCGGCGATCCGGTTGGTCCAATGCCATGCGCGGTCGCCGGAGATCTCGTTGCGTAGCGCGTTCCACTCGGCCTCCGGCAGCAACGCCTGGCCGGCGTGAAGCCACGGCAGAATGATAACGGCTGCGCAAAGACGCATGCTATGATCCTAGACCATGTTCGTGACAATCGGAGATTCCAGGATCTATGCGGAGTCGCGCGGTGAAGGACCCGAGATCGTGTTCATCCACGGTTTGGGCGGAACCGGATCCATCTATTTTCCAGTCGCCAATGAATTGAGCGATTCCTGCCGCACCGTGCTGTACGACTGGTCCGGGTCCGGCGCCTCGTCCCGGCCGCATCGAGAGTACTCGATTCCGGGCTGGGCTGACGAAGCAAAAGACTTGTGCGTGGCGCTCGGGATCGATTCGGCGGTCTTCGTGGGACACTCAATGGGCGCGGCCGTGGCCGTAACGCTTGCGGCGCGCTACCCGGAACTTGCGTTCGGCATCATCCTGCTGGGGCCGGTGACGAAACTCGCCGAAGCGGGGATGAATGCGTTCCGTGACCGCGCCGCGAAGGTCCGCGCCGAGGGCATGGGTCCGATCGCGGATGTGCTGCCGAATGGCGCTCTGGCGGCCCGCACTCGTGAGTCGAATCCAGCGGTGCACGGGCTGTTCCGGGCCATGCTGCTGTCGAACGATCCCGAGTGTTACGCGCTGCATTGCGAAGCCCTCATGCGTTCCGGCGCGGACACGTTGATTCCCGAAGTTCAGTGTCCTGCGTTGTTGATCGCGGGCGAGGCGGATCCCACCGCTCCGCCGGCTGCGGTAGAAGCGATGAGCCAGAGGTTCCCCTCCGCGCGGACCGTGCTGATCGGGCAGGCGGGCCATGCCATGCAACTGGACCAGCCAGGGGCGGTGGCGGCGGCTATTCGCGAGTTCGTGTAGAATGCTGAGGAATGCCTTGGACGGAATGCGATCTCGCGATCGTTAACGGGCTGATCATCGACGCGACGGGTGCGCCCGCGCGGCCTGGCGCGGTGTTTATCACTGGCTCGCGCATCACTGAAGTGCGCAGCGGTACGGTGGCGGATTCGGAGTTCATCGCCCGGCGTGTGATCGACGCCAGGGGCGGCGCCGTGATGCCGGGGATGACCGACGGCCACTGGCATCCGAGCTACTACAACGCCCGCACTATCGCGGACCTGGACATCCAGTCGCCGATCGAGGAGACGGTGATCCACGCGGTGCGCCACTGCCAAGTGATGCTCGAGTGCGGATTCACGATGGCCGTGTGCGCGGGTGCGCATCACCGGCTCGACGTCGCTTTGCGCAACGCGGTGAACGCGGGCGAGATTCCGGGTCCAAGGATGCTCGCCGCGGGCCGGGACATCTGCTGCACCGGCGGACTCACAGACTGGAATCCCGCCTGGTGGAAGCTTGGCCTGGAAGGACTCACGATGATCGCGGACGGCGAGGACGAGATCCGCAAGGCGGTCCGGTTGAACGTGAAAGAGACCGCCGACGTCATCAAATTCTTCGTGTCAGGCGAAGGCGCCTCGTTCAACTGCAATCAGTATCAGACGACATGCACGCGCGCCGAGCTCGAAGCGTACGTCGATGAGGTCCACCGCCGCGGGCGCCTTGCATCGACCCATGTGCGCGACCGCACCGGGACCCGCTGGTGTGCCGAGCTCGGCGTCGACATCATCAACCACGCCACCTATGCCGATGACCAGACGCTCGATCTGATCGCGGAAAAGAACCTGACACTCGTTCCCGCGCTTGGCTACATCTTCGGCGTGTTCGAGAACGGGGAGCGCTTCGGACTCGACGAGGCTTTCCGCAAGGCATCGTTCGCCGCCGAGGATCGTGAGTCCGGCTGCGAAGTGATTCGAAAGGCGCATAAGATGGGCATCCGCGTGGTTACGGGCGGAGACTACGGATTCGCGTGGGTTCCGCACGGCGAATATGCGAAGGACCTCGGCTACTTCGTCAGCCACATGGGATTCACGCCGATGGAGGCGATCATCGCGGCCACGCGGCACGGAGCCGAGCTGCTCCGCATGCAAGGCGACTGCGGAACGATCGAGCCGGGGAAGTATGCCGACCTGCTGGTGATTGACGGCAATCCGCTCGATGACATCTCGATCCTGTGCGACCGGTCGAAATTTGTATGGATCTTCAAGGGCGGCGTGGAAGTGCGCAGGTGATCCGCCTGGCCGCGTTGATTGCGACCGCGGCCGCGTCATCGGCGGCGCCGAACCGCGTGATCGACCTCAACGGCGTGTGGGAGTTCCAGCGGGGCGCGGCCCGGCAGTGGGTGCCGGTCCACGTTCCTCACAATCACCGCGAAGTGTCCGGCGAAGACCGGAAGTCCGGCCAGCCCCTCGTGCTCCGGCGGAAGTTCACGCTGGACGCACTGGAGCGCGGCGAACGTGCGCTGCTGCATGTCAGCAACGCGCCCAAGCCGCTTGTGCAAGTCAACGGCGCGGAAGCGGGCAAGGCCGGTGCGCTGAACTTCGGCCTCATCACGGAGATCACGTCGCACTTGCGCGAAGGCATCAATGAAATCGAGCTCGTGACGACGGTGCCCGGAGTGCAGGGAGGCGTTTCGATCCATGTTGTGGGCGAGGCCCATCTCGACATCGAGGGTCCGAGGGTGGACACTCCGGGATTCGCGGGTGGCGCTGCCGATGTGCGGCTCCGCACGCGGGTGACGGCGGCAACGAATAAGCCGATGCGGCTCCTGCTGCGGATCCATGGTCCCGACGGCCGCGAGCTGGGCCACGCGGATCGCGCGGTTGAACCAGGTGACGCGGAATTGACGATCCGCGGCATTGCGAATCCGCCGCTCTGGTCGGTGGCAACTCCACGCCTGTGCAAGGCAACGGCCGAACTCTCGGTGGCCGGTGTTGTGGTGGATCGATCTCAAACGGAATTCGGATTCCGCTGGTTCCGCTTCGATCCCGAAACGGGATTCCATCTCAACGGCGAGCCGCTCAAGCTCCGCGGCGTGGTCTACACAACGGTGGGTCCCAAAACATTTGCGTCCCGGCGTGCTCTATGGGACTACGAGATCGGACTCCTCAAAGGAATGGGCCTAAACTTCGTCCGCCCCACACCAGGAATGGACGACACGTTCCTCGCCGAGTGTGATCGAGCCGGACTCCTTGCCACGGTCCGTGTGCATGATTTCGGCGACGCAAGCGTGGAAGGCAATGCGGATGCGGTCCGTGAAAACATGCGCCGCGATGTTGCGCAGAAGTTCAATCATCCGTCGGTGATCGCATGGAACTTCGTCTCTGAAGGCGCCACGGGCGCGCGGCTGATCCTGCAGAACGAGGCCGCCCGGGCGTTGCGTGCACTCGATCCGGCGCGTCCCGTACTCTGCAATGAGCTCGGCTGGCGCTCACCCGGCACGGTGGGGCGCGTCGAGGCTGACGTGGCCGGACAGGGTAACTACACGGGCTGGTATGAGGGCACGCTCAACCACATTGGTCCGTACATGGACCGCTACCGCGAGTTCTTGAAGGAACGCTACGGACGCCTGCTTCCCGTGCTCGTGTCCAATTACGGCGCTGCTGTCGACAACTCCGTGCGCGCTGCCGCGCCCCGGCGCAACGACTACTCGGTCGAATACCACACGGCGTTCCACCGGCGGTTCGAGCGCGAGATCGACGCCCGGCCCTGGATGTCCGGCGGTCTGCTGTTCTGCTTCCGCGATATCGATGGCGGACAGGCGATTCCGCGCCACACATGGAAAGGCGTGCTCGATCTGGAAGACCGCAAGCGCGATGCCTACTTCTATTGCCAAAGCAAGTGGACCACGGCTCCAATGGCGCACATCGTGGCCAGCGCCGTGTCGCGTGAGGTTGAAGTATTCACCAATCAGCCGGAAGCCGAGTTGTCCGTGAACGGACGCTCGCTCGGCAAGCGGACCCGTACGCAAGGCTTCCGTTGGACCGCGGATTGGAAACCCGGCGGCAACCATCTGGTGGTCCGCGCGGGATCCGTCACTGCCGAAGCGCATGTCACCTCCGCCAAGGCCGCGGCGCCCGCACGCCGTCCCGGCGAGTTCTTCACGAACGAAGGCTGGCTGTACGGGACGCCCGCCGCACTGGACCGCCGCGTGATCTTCGGCTCCTACGACGGCAACGTCTATTCGGTGGATGCATTGGGCAAGGAGGTCTGGCGCTTTGCGACTGGCGAAGAAGTGTTCTCGACGCCGGTGATCAGCACGGACCGGATCTTCGTCCAATCCAGCAGGGCAGTCTACGCGCTCACCCACACCGGACAACTGAAGTGGAAGGTCTCCGGTGTGCGGACCATGGACCGCAACGCAAAGTCGCCGGTGCTTCACGCCGGCACACTCTACGCCACATCGGACACTGGAGAACTGCTGGCGATCAGTACTAACGGCGAGGTCCGGTGGCGCTATCGCGTCGGCGCGCTGTGTCTCACCAGCCCTGTCCTCGCGCGGGACAGGATCATTTTCAGCGCCGACGACGGCGTCCTGTACGTGGTTGGCGCGGATGGCAAGCTGGTGTGGCAAAAGGACAGTGGACTTGGGCCCGACGCCGCGGGTCCGCCACCGAACGCACTGCAGCCGGATGCGAACGATGCCATGATCGTCAGCGGAGCGGGCAGCCTCCGCACATGGGACCACACCGGCAAACTCCTCTGGGAGGACCGCACCGCACGTGGTCCGGTGCGTTTCATCGGCGACCGGATCGCGATCGTGATGCGCGATGAACTGCGCGTCTACGATCCATCTGGACGCCAAGCCTGGAAGTACTCGCTCAATGACCGCCGGGACTTCTTTTCCGCGCCCCCGGTCGCGCTTCGATGGAATGGGCGCGACATCCTGGCCGCGGGAACACGCGGCACCCGGCTGGTGGTGCTCGACACCAACGGACGGCTGGCAGCCAAGTTCGCGACCGAAGATGAAGTGTCCGGCTCGGCGGTGGTTGCCGACCTCAATGGCGACGGACGCCAGGAGTTGATCTTCGGCTCGCGCGACGGAATTCTGTACCGCATGGAGGACGCGCCGTGAGATTCGCAGCTTGCATCTTCGGACTTGCCTGGGCGGCGAGCGCGGCGTCGCAACGGTTCGACTTCGGACCCACTGAGTCGCCACTCGAGCCGGGCTACGTCGCGGTGACACCGGATCAGGCGTATTCAAAGTCCCGTGGCTACGGATTTCTCGCGCCGCCCGCCGAGTCCGGGGTGATCGACGCGTCCCTCACGCGCACCGATGAACGATTCCGGAAGCCCTGGCGCGTTGAGCACGGCATCGCCTCGCTGAGCCCGCTGACCCGCGACTACGTGGCCGGACCCGAGATCCGTTTCCGCGCCGACCTTCCGAACGGCAAGTACGAGGTGACCGCGATACTCGGCTACAAGCACGGCATCCATCACGTGAACGCCGACGCGAATGGCGTGCGGGTCGCCTCTGATCTTTCGGTCTACACGCTCCACTACGCCTACCGCGGATTCCGCGAGGACACCTCCATTGGCGCAAGCTACCGTTTGCGTTTTCCCATTGAGGTCCGCGGTGGAAACCTGGAGTTGAGGCTTTCCGGCGATCAGTCCAGGGGGAAGCAGGCCCACGTGATTAAGACACGCGCGGGAACGGATCTCCGTTTTGAGACGGGAGACTCATTTACGGTCGCCGGACTCATGGGACTCCGGATCCGTCCGTGGCAGGCTCCCTCTAGCGAAGCGTGGACCCTGTTCGAAAAGGCGGGCCGTGCGGACACTCCATGGCGCGAGGAAGCGCGGTTACTGGCGCTCGCCAGGCGCGCGGTGAAGCCAGGCGATGATCTGGCGGAAGAGATCGCCCTGGTGCAAGAGGCGCGTGGGCATTTCTATGAGCGGTCGAGCGGCAATAACGAGATGGGCACAATCGCCGGATTCTATAAGGCGCACTCAATCTGGCGCCAGTTCGGACCCGGACATCCGTTCCACGACAAAGGACTCATCTATACGGGACGCATGTTCGCCGGATCATTCCCGTTTTCGCCAACGCCGACTTCGGAGTACGGCCGCGAACTCCTGCGCGACGTCGAAAAGCGGCACCCGCGCGATCCGTACGTGCGCCTGTACCTGCACAACGAGTGGTCCCCGAAGGACTGGAAGCTGAACGAGTATCCCGCGCCGCCGGACGCACCGCAGTGGGCGGCATTGCTCCGGCGCGCATGGAATCAGAATCTCGACTTTGCCGAGTACTGGGCGGACTTCCGCCAGCGCCCCGACGGGTCACTCGGCGGCGGATGGAACGACGACGTCGAGATCATGCCCGTGTGGGTCCTCAACTGGTTTGTAAACCCGGACGCGTCACCGAAGGTCGCGCGCATGCTGGAGCGTTTCACCGAAGGCTTCTGGACTTCCGGCAACCTCGATCACCGGCGTGTCTTCTCGGCGCATTTTTCCGATGCCGAGCACGCCGCGGAGGACCAGGGGAACTCCGTGCCTTACCTCATTGGTGTGCAGTACGGGAATCCGCGCTATCTCAATTGGAACCTGCGGACACTTCGCTTTTTCCGCGACTACCTCACAGGTGTCAACGCCAATGGACGCCGCCATTTTCGCGGAAATCACTTCGACGCCACGCGTTACTCGATGGACCTGACTCCGGGCAAGGGCGCGGAAGACGTCGAGGCGGCGATCAACTACCGCGCCTTCGGCGGCGTGCCGTGGATGGTGTGGTACAGCGGAAATCCAGCGGCGCGAAAGCTGCTCATCGAGCATGCGGACTCTTGGCACGCCGCGGCCATGTCCACGGCGAAAAGCAAGCCACGCGGCATCATGCCCTCGCAGGTTTCGTTCGCGGACGAAGTGGGCGGCGGGGAGGCATCCTGGCGCGGAAAGCCAGGACTTGGCGCCGGCGGGGATTGGCCGGATTACCTGTGGTACCTGCATTCGCTGATGCTGGCCGCGTATTCGGCTACGGGTGACAAGAAATACCTCGAGCCCTTCGAGGCCACCCACGACTTCATCCGCGCGAATCCATCGGATCCGCTGACGGCGGAGATCCGCACGCACCAGCACTTCGCTGACGCGTTCTTCGTCTTGCGGGATCTCACTGGCGACCGCCGCTACGACGAGTTCCTGATGCAGTCCGCGCGCCCTTACGTGAAGTGGCGGCTGACGGGCGACAGGAAGTTCCTCGTTGAGGATCTGAGCGCCATCAACGCCAACGTCCGCCAGCGGTGGCCGCACATGACCACCGAGGCAGTGATGACCGACCGCATCGGATACAACCCGCGGATGGCTTCCTACATGACCGGTGCGCTGTCAGAAATCGGATTTCAGGGCTTCCCGCATCACGCGGTCACCTATGCGGGTGCCGGCCGTGACTTTGCCGCGCTCGTCGAACAGGCTTCGGACAACAGGCTGAGCATTTTATATTATTCGTTCGGCCCGCAACCGCGACCGGTGGGAATCAGGCCCTGGCGCCTGGCTCCCGATGCGCGCTACCGGATCACGGCAGGCGATTCCACGCAAGAGGTCTCGATTCGTGAGCGCGGACAAGTGATCCCCGTGCGCATTCCGCCGATGCGCGAAGTCCGGATCGAAATCGAGCGGATCGGCGCACCAGCGCCCGCGTCGCCACGGCCCGATCTCGCGTTGACCGCGCGCGACATTCGCTGGAACGCAGCTTCCGATCAGATCGAGGCGACAATCCACAGCGTGGGTGCGGCGCCGGCGGAGAACTTTGAAGTCGCTTTCTTCCGGAAAGACGACAAAGGGCTCCACCTGCTGGAGCGCGCCGTGGTCTCACACCTTGCCGCCCCCAACGGACTCCAAGAGGAGAACATCACCGTGGGCACCTGGCTCCATCGCGACACCATGATGGAGGGCGACACGGTTGAGGTCCGCATCGACCCGGATCGCAAGCTCAGCGAGATCACCACGACGAACAACGCCGCATCCTGGCGCCTTGAGCTCAGTGAGAAGCAGCGCGCGCAAATGGTGTCGAAGCGGCTCACCGAGCACGACCAACGGTTCCGGCAGGAGCGGCCGGGCGCGGCGATCGAGCGTCCGCGCCTGCGCACCATCTCCAACGTTCAATACGGTGGCGACGACCCCGTGATGCAGCGGCTCGATGCGTACCTGGTAGACTCCCCCAAGCCCACGCCGGTTGTGATCGAGTACCACGGTGGCGGCTGGCGCAACGGGTGGAAGAGCGACCTCGATCAATACAACGGTTTCCTCCGTCAATTGATGAACGCTGGATATTCGCTGGTCTCGGCGGACTACCGCATGACGCCCAAACACGTGTGGCCGGTTCCAGGCGATGACGCCGAGGCCGTGCTGCATTTCGTCCTGGGGAAGGCCAAGGAGTGGAACCTCGATCCGAAGCGCGTCGTGCTGCTGGGCGGCTCGGCTGGCGCGCACTTGGCCATGCACGTGGCGTTCAAGAATCCGTCGAAGGTGCGCGCCGTAGTGGACCTGTGGGGTCCGACGGATCTTCAAGCGATCAGCCCCCGTGTTCCGCGTGGCGAAGCATTGACCGCGCTGTTTGACACAACGGTTGACGAGTACGAGAAGCCCGCTGGATTCCTGCTGTCGCAGCTCCGTGATGCATCGCCGATCCACCGCGTGCAACGGACGGCACCGCCGGTTTTCATCGTCCATGAGAATCAGGAAGAGGGCGTCCACAAGGCGCCGTTCGGACGCGCTCTGGCCGCAAAGCTCAAGGATGCGGGCGTCGCGCACGACATCTATATCGCGCCCCGGGCGGGCGCGACCTTTCATACTCGCGCGTTCGCTTTCCTGGAGAAGCACGTCCGGTGACGCGCCGCGCGTTCCTTGCCTCTTCCGCGGGCACGGCGTTCGCGCAGTCCGGCGGCCGCAAGCCGAACTTCATCGTGATCCTCGCCGACGACCTCGGATACGGTGACCTCGGCTGCTACGGCTCACCCAACATCCGCACGCCAAACCTCGACCGCATGGCGCGGGATGGAGTCCGGTTTACCAGCTTCTACGCGCAGCCAGTGTGCGGCCCGTCGCGGGCGGCCTTGCTCACGGGATGCTATCCGCCGCGCAATAGCCTGGCGTTCAACCATCTTCCTGGATTTGTGACCGGCATCCATCCGGATGAGGTGACGATCCCCGAAGTGCTCAAGCAGGCTGGCTATGCGACGATGATGACCGGCAAGTGGCACCTGGGTGACGATCCCAAGTTCTCGCCGTTGCGCAACGGATTCGACCGGTACTTCGGAATTCCATTCTCGAATGACATGTGGCCCTACCATCCACGCATGCCGTTCGGACAGCAGCCGCATCCGATGCTTGCGGCGATACGCAAGCGCGCCGGATACACAGGGTACGCGGGCCAGGGCACGGAGTTCCCGCCGGGTGGCGGATTCCCGAAGGCCCTCCCCTTAATCGAGCAGGAGGAGGTGATTGAGCAGAATCCCGACCAGTCCCAACTCACCGGACGCTTCACCGATGCCGCGCTTCGATTTATTGAGTCGAACCGCGCGCGTCCGTTCTTCCTCTACATGGCGCACGTGATGCCGCATGTTCCGCTGTTCGCCAGTGCCAACTTTGCGGGCCGTTCGGCTCGCGGGCTCTACGGCGACACGGTGGAAGAGTTGGACGCCTCGGTTGGCCGGATCCTCGACCGCCTCGCTCAATTGGGTCTGGATCAGAACACGATGGTCGTGTTCGCATCGGACAACGGACCGTGGCTGCAGTACGGTGTCGACGGCGGCTCCGCGGGTCCGCTGCGCAACGGGAAGGGCACGCAGTGGGAAGGCGGCTCGCGTGTGCCGGCGATCATGCGTTGGCCAGGCCGGATCCCGGGCGGACGGGTCAACGGTGAGATCGTCACCACGATGGATTTGCTGCCGACTTTCGCGGAGATCGCAGGCGCGCGGCTGCCTTCCGGCCGCGTGGTGGACGGCAAATCGCAGTGGCCGCTTCTGCGCCGCGCACCGGGAGCGAAGTCCGCACAGGACACGTTCTACTACTTCGGCGCGGACCTGTTTGGCGAGCCTGGATCCACGGAACCCACTCCCGGCTACGAGATCCCGAAACTCCAGGCGATCCGCGTCAACGAGTGGAAAGCCCACCTGAACGAGAAAACGCTTGAGCCCACGGCGCTGTTTCACCTGGGCGAAGACGTGGGCGAGTCGCACGACCGCTTGAAGAGCAACGGTGGGGAGGCCGCACGGCTGGCTGCGCAGGCGAGGCGGTTCCGCGACACACTTGCCGCTCAAGTCCGGCCGCTTGGAAGGCGTTAGACTGAAGGTGGATATCCCTTTGACTCAGCGGGCTCGTGTCGTGGGATCCGCGACACTTGGGCAGCGCTGCTCAGCACAAGGCCTCGAGTAGCGTCTCGCGACCGAGACCGGCACCGGAAACCATCGAGACAACACGATCGCTTCGCGGGCGCCTCAGACGGTCTTGCTGAGTGAAGCGGATATCCAGTAGACTGAATTCTATGAACCGCCGCGATGTGCTGCAAATCGGATCGCTCGGATTCCTTGGTCTCACCCTGCCTGAGTGGAGCCGGGCGCGCGCAGCGGCAGCACTGCCGGATACATCGTGCATTTTCATCTGGCTCGACGGTGGTCCGAGCCACCTCGAAACCTTCGACTTGAAGCCGGACGCGCCAGTCGAGGTGCGGGGCAGCTTCAAGCCCGTACGGTCGAAACTTGCTGGCGTGCATGTGTGTGAACACCTGCCGCGCATCGCCGCCATCATGGACCGCGTGACGCTGATCCGCACGCTCACATCGGAAATCGGCGAGCACGACCAGGCGGGCCACTACTGGATCACTGGATACAAGCCCACGCCCGCTATCGCCTTTCCGAGCCACGGATCCGCGGTGAGCAAGGAACGCGGTGGCCGCGGCGCAATGCCCGCCTACATCGCGGTCCCGTCGCCGCGTCCCTACATGGGATCCGGATATCTGCCCGGTGCGTATAGCCCGTTCAGTGCCGGATCGGATCCTTCGCGCCCGGACTTCAAGGTGCGCGACCTCGACCTGCCCATCGGTCTGAGCGAAGAGCGGCTCAGGGACCGGCGCGCCATGGTTGCCAAGCTCGACTCATTTGACCGCGCCCATCAGAATCACCCGAAGGGCGCCGATCGAGACAGCCATTTCGAGCAGGCGTTCCGGCTGGTGACCTCGCCCCAAGCCAAGGCCGCGTTTGACCTGTCGAAGGAGACGCCCGAAACGCGCAGCCGCTATGGCCGCTTCAAGCTCGGCCAGAGCCTTCTGCTCGCGCGCCGCTTGATTGAAGCTGGAACGCGTTTTGTCACCGTCTCCGACACAGGCTGGGACACCCACATTCAGATCGCCTACAACCTGACGTATGGATTCCCCGGTAAGCTCCCGGGACTCGATCAGGCCTACAGTGCCCTCATCGAGGACCTGGACCAGCGCGGGATGCTAAAGAACACGCTCGTCGTGTTGATGGGCGAGTTCGGACGCACGCCCAAGATCAACCCCTCCGGAGGCCGCGATCACTGGCCGCGCGCCAACTCCGCGCTGCTCGCGGGTGCAGGTGTGTTCGCGGGACAGGTGATCGGACGCACCGATGCCAGCGGCGAGCTGCCCTCCGACGAGCCTGTGACACCCCAGGATCTGGCGCACAGTATCTTCACACACCTTGGCGTCGATCCCCACAAAACGTTCCAGTCACCGGACGGCCGCCCGATCCGTTTAGTGGACGGCGGCCGCTACCTCAGCAAGATCGCGGCGGGCTGACATGCGGCTGGTGGCGATTGTGCTTGCCGCGCCGCTGTTTGCGGACCACGCGATCACCTGCGTCCGATTCTCCCCCGATGGTTCGCGTCTGGCGGTGGCGGGCGGCAATCAGGTGCGCATCACAGGAACTGTGGAACAGCGGATCACATCCCGCCTCAGCCAGGTGTTCGGCGTCGCTTGGAGTCCCGACGGCAAGTGGCTCGCGGTTGCTGGGGGGACGCCGGGCGTCGCGGGTGCGGTGGAGCTGTGGTCCACCGGTACGTTCGTCCTGCAACAGACAATCGCCCGCGGTGGCGACGTGATGTACGGCGCGGCATTCTCACCGGACTCGAAATCGCTCGCCGCAGCCTCGGCGGACCACCGTGCCCACGTCGCCGATGTCTCGTCCGGTGGCACGCAGAAGCGGCTCGAAGGGCACGCGGGACCCGTGATGGCGGTCGCGTGGGCTCACGACGGAGCAACCCTCGCATCGGCTAGTGCCGACCGCTCCGTGCGCCTGTGGAGCGCCACTGATGGCTCGCTTCTGCGCGCACTTACGAACCACAATGGCGCCGTCGAAGGTCTGGTCTTCTCAGCCGCTGGCGACGAGCTTTACACGGCATCGGCCGACGCGACAGTGCGCGTGTGGGTCCCATCAAACGGCCGGATGAAGCGGATCCTGCGCGGGTTCGATGCGCCGGTCCTGGCGCTGGACATCGGGCCGCGGGGACTCCTGGCCGCCGGTGTTGCGGACTCCACGGTGCGCCTCATTTCGCCAGCTTCGGGCGAAATGGTCGCGCGCCTGGCCACGCTTGAATCCGGCGCATGGCCGCAGGCTGTCGCCACGAGCGGGTCCCGCGTCGCCTGGGGCAGTACTGACGGTAGATTCTCAATAAAGGAAATCGGGCAATGAAGTACCTGAGCTGGCTTGCGGTCTGCACTGCGCCATTGTTCGCGCAGGAGCAAATCTTCTCCGGACCTCAGCCGGGCGAGCCGCTGCCGCCTTTCAAGGCGTTGGCAGCGTCGGGACCGGACTCCGGCCAGGAAGTGGACTTCATCGCGCGTTACGGCGACGCTCCCGTACTGCTCGTGTTCCTCCGCGACATTGACCGCAACGTGTATCGCACGCTGTGGCCGTGCGACCGCTACGCCGCTGGCCGCCCGGATCTCCGCGTGCTCTATGTCTACCTCGCGCCGGACCGCGTGGATGGCGAGCGGAGTATGCGGGCCGTGGCGAAGTCGCTGTCTCTCACCGTGCCCGTCGCGGTGTCGCTTGACGGCGTGGAAGGTCCAGGCGCGTACGGACTCAACAAGCAGGTCGCGGTCACGGCAATCGTGGCCAAGGGCGGCAAGGTGCTCTACAATCGCACGATCGTCCAGCCGGGAGCATCGGAAGCGCAAAAGATCATCGCCGAGTGCGTGAAACTGGTGGGCGGGCGCGTTCCGTCCGACCTGTGGCTTGCCCGTGGGCCTTCCCGCACGCTCTGGCTTACGCAGGAAAAGCTCGAGGAGACGCTCCAGCCCGATCCACCGCAGTTGGCGGAAGCGTTCGCGCGGATGACGCCGCCGCACGCGACCGGAATTGCCGCCAAGCGGACCACACAGGAGATTCGTGCCTGGGCCGCGGCATCCGGTGAGCGCAAGCAGTACGTCGTCAGGCGCATTCCCGCGGTGCTCGAGATCTGCGAATCGGACGAGGCGCGCCAGTTGCTCAACACTCTCCGTGAGGAACTGGCCCGGTGACACTGCTGTTGGCCGCGGCGATGGCGGTGGGCACGGCTCCCGACTTCGTCACGCGCGTGCAACCGCGGCTGGTGAAGGCTGGATGCTTTTCCGGCGCCTGCCACGGCTCGGGCAGCGGTCAAGGCGGATTCAAGCTGTCGCTGCTCGGCTACGATCCTGAGGCCGACTACGTGGCGATCGTTCGAGCCTATCGCGGCCGCCGTCTGAACCTGGTGAAGCCAGAGGACAGCCTGCTGGCCAAGAAGGCGTCGTTCCAGATCGCGCACGGCGGAGGCAAGCGGTTTGGCACCGATAGCGGAACCTATCGCATGCTGGTCTCCTGGATCGCCGCCGGAGCGCCATACGGCAGCGGTCGCGGAAGGCGCATCGAGCGGCTGGAGGTGGCCCCGCTCTCGATCATGGCGCCGAACGTTTCGATGAAGATCCAACTCGCGGTGCGCGCGCACTTCAGCGACGGATCAATCGACGATGTCACGCCATTCGCTCTCTATTCCTCAAATGATGACGGCATCGCGCAGGTGTCCGATGCCGGCTTGGTGACCGTGGTGCGCTCCGGAGAGACGGGAGTAACGGCGCGCTACATGGGCAAGTTCGCCGTCGCGCGCGCGGGGCTGACATTCGCGGGTCCCGTGAGCCGGGCCAGTCCGGCGGGGGCATTCATCGATCAAAGCATCAACCGGAAAATGAGCTGGCTGCGTCTGGTCCCCTCAGCGGACTGCACGGACTCCGAGTTCCTGCGCCGTGCATCGCTTGATCTCGCCGGCACCCTTCCCACGGCCGCTCAGGCGCGCGCCTTCGTCTCCTCACCCGATGCTCATAAGCGGGCCGCGGCTATCGCCGCGATGCTCGAAACCGAGGACTTCGCGAACTTCTGGACGATCTGGCTGCTCGACCTGTTCCGTACGAGTTCGAAGCAGATCGGCGAGAGCCACCTGCTGCCCTTCGCGAACTGGCTCAAGGACCGCATCGCGCGCGACGCGCCGTTCGATGAGACAGTCCGCGAGATGCTGACGGCTTCCGGTGAAGCGGATGCGAATCCAGCGGTGAATTTTCTCCGCCAGGACTCGAATCCAAAGCTGCTCGCTGAGCTCGCCACGGAGTCTCTCATGGGCTCGCGATCCCGCTGCGCGCAGTGCCACGACCATCCGTTCGATAGTTGGACCCAGACGCAATACCACCAGTTCGTTTCGTTCTTCGTCCGCGTGAACCGCACCGAGACGGGCGTCAGGATCGCGGGACACGGTGAGATCGATCATCCCAAGACGATGAAGCCGGTCGTGCCGGGATTCCCTGATGGCAGCGCATCCAACCCGGATCACTCCGACCGCCGCGCCGCGCTCGCCGCCTGGCTCACTTCTCCGTCGAACGCCTACTTTGCGCGCTCGTTCGCCAACCGTGTTTGGGCGCGGCTGATGGGACGCGGGTTGATCGAACCCGTGGACGGACTGAGTGTGAGCAACGCGGCATCGCATCCGGAACTGCTCGACGATCTGGCGGCCCACTTCGCGCGTAGCTACTCGCTGAAGTCGCTCATTCGCGAGATCACCGCGTCGCGCGCCTATCAACGCAGCGGGGTTGCGAACACGGTCAACGCCACGGACGACCGCTTCTATTCGCGTGCTCTGGCCGCTCCGTTGGGTGCTTACGCCCTGGCCAACGCCATCAGCCAGGTGACCGGCGCACCGGACCAATTCGGGAAGCTCCCGCTGGGTGCGAAGGCGTCTGCGGTGTTTGACTCGCAGACCGAGTCCTACCTGCTCGATGTGTGTGGCCGCTGCCTGCGCGAGGGGAGTTGCGACGCGCCGAATCCCGCGGCCGGTGGTGTCCGGCAGGCATTGCACTTCCTGAACGGTCCCGTGATCAACGCAAAGCTCGCCGCCCCTGAAGGACGGCTGCGGAGTCTGAGGGCTCAGAACCACTCGCCCGCGCGGATCGCCGAAGAGTTCTATTGGGCCGCGCTGAGCCGTGCGCCTACGGGAGCAGAGCTGGACTTCTGGCTCAGCCGCATCGCCGCGGCTAAGGATCCGGATGCTGCCCTCGAGGACCTGGTCTGGAGCCTCCTCAACAGCCGCGCATTCGTGTTCGATCGATAAGGAGATATCAATGAGGACCATGCTGTGCTTATTTGCCGGGGCGTTGGCCCTGCTGGCCCAGGGGACTCCCTTCTCCGGTCCACAGGCCGGCGAGCAACTGCCGCCGTTCAAGGTCCTGATGGTGAATACGGTGGACGCGGGAACAGAAGTGGATTTCATCGGCCGGCACGCGGGCGCGCCCACGATGGTTGTGTTCCTGCATCAGCTCGACCGTAATGTCGCGGCCCTGATGCAGCCGGTCGAGACGTACGCGCAGGATCGCGCCGCGGCCGGACTCGCGACGCTTTGGGTCTACCTGTGTCCGGACAAGGTGGAGGGTGAGCGCCGCATGCAGGCTGTGATCAAGTCGCTGCGGCTTCAGTCGGCGGTGGGCGTGTCGGCCGACGGCGTCGAGGGCCCCGGGGCGTACGGGCTCAACAAGAATGTTGCGGTGACGGCGCTGGTCGCCAACAAGGGTGCCGTGACCGCGAATTTCGCGATCATCCAGCCGGGGATGGTGGATGCGCCCCGGATCCTGGCCGAAGCCGCGAAACACGTGGGCGGACGCGTGATGACGGTGGCCGAGCTGGAGGCCGGTCGCGAGCGGGCCCGGTCCATGGGCTCGATGCGCAGTACAGAGCCGGACCCGCCGGAGATGGTCGCGCTGCTGCGGCAGTTGATCCAGAAGTCGAATGATAATGCACGCGTCGATCAGACTGTCCAGGCGCTACGGGAATGGGCGGGGACTGACGCGGTGCGCCGTGGCCAGTTAGCGGCGAAGTTGGGAGTGATCATTCCGCTGAAGTACGGCACGGAGTACGCGCAGTCGCGAATGCCAGTGCTTAAGGCGGAGTTGGAGAAGTAGCAGGCAATGGGACTGCCGTGCTTACTGCGGCCATGATGATGATAGCTGGGGCCGGTCCGGCGCTCGCCGGGCAGACCCAGTAAGCGGACCCTTCCTAATAGCACTTCACCGGGATCCGAAGCGGGAGACC
This sequence comes from Acidobacteriota bacterium, assembly GCA_016871015.1. Taxonomy (GTDB): domain Bacteria; phylum Acidobacteriota; class Terriglobia; order Bryobacterales; family Bryobacteraceae; genus SYLY01. Next base: position 34,065 of record VFZX01000036.1, read on the forward strand.
GAGGCCACGGGGCTGAAACGGTTTGAGCGCCTGTACGCGTGTTCTTGCTGCCGTAATCGAGTTGTGTATATTTTCAACGGCCATGTAGTGTCAAAGA
>VFZX01000037.1 GCA_016871015.1 Acidobacteriota bacterium
GAGCCCACGGCGAATGTAGTGTAGACTCGGCCACTGCCTAGACTGATTCTAAAGGGCTTGCCGCCTTCTTACCCCTTCAGGTGACGAACTTGGGCTAACGCATACCTGCTGGGCGAAGTTACGGCGCGCAGGATTAGGATTCCATCATCTTCCCGCTAGGCGGTCTGCAGCTCCTCTTCGAGCAACTGCTTCTGATGGAGTCCGGCGTAGTATCCGCCACGGGCGATCAATTCCTCGTGCGTTCCTTCCTCGGCCAGCCGTCCATGTTCCAATACGAAAATCCGGTCGCAGCCGCGCACGGTTGACACCCGGTGCGAGATGACGATCGCCGTCCGGCCGTGCATCAGCTCAGTCAGGTGGCCCAGGATCCGTTCCTCGGTGATCGTGTCGACGCTTGACAACGCATCGTCCAGGATCAGCACCGGCGCCTTGCGAAGCAGAGCGCGGGCGATTGCGGTCCGCTGCTTCTGTCCGCCCGACAGGGTCAAGCCCCGCTCTCCGACCTTGGTGTCGAGCCCGTCCGGGAATCCCTGAATATCCGGACCGAGCCCCGCTGCCTCCGCTGCCTCCCGGATCTGATCCTTCGCCGACGCATCCGCGCCGATTCCGATGTTCTCCCCGAGCGTTGCTGAGAACAGGAACGTCTCCTGCGGAACATAGCCGATCGCCTCACGCACCTCCGCCGGATCCAAGTCCCGCAAATCAACCCCGTCGATCCGCACCGTCCCGGATGTCGGATCGAGCAGCCTCGGCACCAGACTTGCGAGCGTGCTCTTGCCGCATCCGGTATGGCCGACAATCGCCGCCGTGGTGCCCGCCGGAATCCGGATCGAAACATCGCGCAACGCCACGCCCTGGCTGTAGGCCACTGTCACGCGATCGAATTCAATTTCGCCACGCACCGGACCCTCGAACCGCTTCGGGTTCGCGGGAGCCGCGATTGCCGGCCGCACCGCGAACAACTCGTTGATCCTCCCCCACGACGCCAGTCCGCGCTCCATCAGGTTGATCACGTATCCAAGCGCGATCATCGGCCAGGTGAGCACTCCCATACAGAAGTTGAACATCAGGAAGCTGCCCACCGTGATCTCGCCGTGGATCAGCCGGTAGCCGCCCACCCACAGCACCACCAGGAACGTGATGCCCATCATGCCCTCGAGCACGGGCCACAACATCCCCGAAGTGAGGCCGAGCTTCAGGCTCTGGTTGACGTAGGACCGGTTGACCTCCTCGAAAGCCTTCGTCTCCGCCTCTTCCTGCGCGTAGGCCCGAACCACGCGTACGCCCGCCAGATGCTCCTGCAGCCGCGCGGAGATCTCGCCGAAAAGCGCCTGGACTTTCTCGGTGCGCGCGTGGATCTGGCGGCCCAGGTAGATCACGGCGATGCTCACCAGCGGTGCCGGCGCCAGTGCCGCGATTGCGAGCTTCCAGTCCGTCCACAACATGACCGCGGCGATCAGGACCGCTGTGATCCCCGTCTCCACCCAATACATCAACCCCGGGCCCAGCATCGCCCGCACGTTGGTCAGGTCGCTCGTTGCCCGCGAGATGACATCGCCGGTGCGGGCATTGTCGTAGTAGGCGCGATCGAGCGTCTGTAAGTGGGCGAACAGGCGCCTCCGCAGGTCATACTCAGCCTCGCGCGAGACACCAATGACCAGCACCCGCATCCAGTACTGGAAGAATCCCTTGATGGCTGACAGCGCCAGCAGCGCCACGCCCGCCCATAGCAACGACGAGAGAGCCGCGCCGCCCGCCACGGCATCCACTCCGTGCTTGAGGACCAGCGGCTGCAGCGCGGTGAAGACATCCTTCAGCACGAGCGCGCCCAATCCCATCGCCGCCGCCCGCTTGTGTGGCCGGATCAAGGGCCACGTAACCGCGAGGACCCGTTTCATTGAGGCCGCTGGTCAGCCTTCGTCTTTAGGATCCAGACGGCCGACAGCCTTCAGCCGTTGATAGAGCCGCTCGATGTCTGCCTCATCTTCCGGACGCAGCAGCGGATAGCGGCGCGAGTTGGGAGGAGGCAGCACGGTCCCGGGTTCGTCATCCTCGATTTGGATCGCGGCGGGCTCGCTCCAGAACTGCCCGTAGGGCTGGCCGTCAATCAGCGCGCTGGTCGCCGCTCGCCGCAAGTGCCGCAGGAGCTGGTTCGAACTGTCGTAGTCACCCGGATGGATGACCAGCAGGCGCCGGCTATCGAGCATCGTCAGGTGCACGATCAACGGCGAAACCCAACCCGTCCGGTCCACGCGCTGGATGTCCTGCCATGGGATCACCTTGTCTCCGATTCGCAGATGATGCGGATGGATCTCGATCACCGGGCGGAAGGCCAGGAAGAACAGCAGCAGGCCGCTGATGGCGAACAGAACCGCCGGGATCGATGCCGGCGTCCACTGCAAGGCGAAACATGCGGACAACACCGCCAGTCCAGCCGCCACAATACCGGCGGTGAGGTAGTTCCGGGATGGAATGTACCGGGTCACCTGTCTATAGACTACATGCCCGCCATGGCTACGTCAATTGCCTTACGCCTGAAGGGATCTTAATTTGCAGATGGCGGTGTAAAAATAGTGTACCCCAGACCAGGCTGTCATGGCGGTGGACGCCCAAAGCGCCGCCCGGCACCAGAATTCCAGCCCTCCCAGAACTCCGGCGAGATTCATCAAGTACAACGCCGCCACGAGGATCTGAATCGCCGTGCTTACCTTGCCCCACAACGATGGTGGAAAGTAGCGCAGGCTGGTGAACGCCACTGCGTAACCCGCCATCGCCAGAATCATCAGGTCACGCCCGAGCACGAGCGCCGCGAACCACACGGGAATCTCGCCGTTCCAAGCCAGACTTGCGAAGATGGCCGACATCAGCGCCTTGTCCGCGAGCGGATCCATCCACGCCCCGGTCCTGGACATCCAGCCGAAGCGCCGGGCCAGGTAGCCGTCGAAGTAGTCCGTCCAGCCGGCGATCCAGACCAGCGGAAACGCTTCGCCGTATCGCCGCGCGAGAATCAGCCAGGCCGCGGGCGCAGCGGCCAGCAGCCGGAGCACGGAAAGTAGAGTCGGAAGGTGCCGCACCGGACTAGGAAACCAGCGCTTCCACCATCTCCGCGGCCATCCGTTCGACGTTCACTAGCTCGTACAACGATGGATCGGCCATGATCTTGGCCACCAGCGCTACGTGCATGGCATGGCCCGCGCGCTCTGCGATCACTTGTCCGATGAGCGGCTTGCCAGTCAGCGCCAGGTCACCGATCAGATCGAGCGCCTTGTGGCGGCAGCATTCGTCCGCGAACCGGAGTCCGCCCGGATTCAGGACCCCGTCGCGCGTGAAGCAAACTGCGCTTTCGAGAGTCGCTCCGCGGATCAATCCCATGTTCCGCATCTGGTCCAGCTCATGCTCGAATCCGAAGGTCCGCGCCGGGGCGATGCACCGTGCGTAGCTTTCCGGACTTACCTCGATGTCGAGCACCTGCCGTCCGACCATCGGATGGCCGAAGAAAACGTCGCACGTAAGCCGGAAACTGTCCGCTGGCAGAATCGTAATCCGTTTGCCGTCGCCCTCAACCGACACCGGCTTACGGATCCGCATATACCGCCTCCGCCTCCGGTAGACCCGGCATCCGGCACGCTGGATCAACTCGACAAAAGGCAGCCCCGAGCCATCCAGGATCGGCACCTCGAGGTTGTTGATCTCGATGAACGCGTTGTCGATCCCCATGCTGTACAACGAACTCAGCAGGTGCTCCGTGGTCGAAATGAGCACGCCCTGGCGCATCAGGCTGGTGGCGTAGCTGACCTTGGCCACGTACCGGTAGGACGCAGGTATGGCGAAATGCTGCAGGTCCGTGCGGAGAAAGACAATGCCGGTCGACGGCGGCGCGGGCAGAATCCGGATGGTGACCGGCACTCCCGAGTGAAGCCCCACCCCAGAGACTTCAACCGGACGTTGAACCGTCGTCTCAAATCGCATTGAGCAGTATCCCTTAAAGATATGCCCGAGCCCCTGAGCGATGCAACTAGTTGAAGCGAAAGGACATCAATTTTTACAGACCGTGGCTCCACAGCCACACCTTAGAATCGGTGTGGCTTCTGCGCTACACTTTTGCAATGACCTTCCGTTGCCTGCTTCTGTTGGCCGCCGCGTCCGCCGCCCTGGCCGGTGAATGGATCTCGCTGTTCGACGGGAAATCCTTCAACGGGTGGATCGACCCCGCCAAACTGAGCCCGCCGGGCGATTCGTGGGAGATCGCCGACGGCTGCATCAAGGCGCGCTCCCATCCGAAAATGCGCGAGGATCTGGTCTCCCGTGAGTCGTTCACCGACTTCGAGCTCGAATTCGAATGGCGGGTGCTGGCCAAGGCCAACAGCGGCGTCAAGTACCGCATCCAGGATTTCGCCGTCCTGACCAAAGCGAACAAGCCGCCAAACCTGCCCAAGTTCGAGCGCTGGGTCGACCATGTGCTGAACAACAAGCTGTCGGACCGCAAGAAGCTCGCTCCCGGGGACGACAGCCAGATCTATTCAGTGGGCTTCGAGTACCAGGTGATCGACGATGGCGGACACGCCGACGCGCGCCGCGGTGGACTCTACCAGGCGGGATCGCTCTACAGCATGGTGGGTCCGGCGAAGCCCGCCGCCAAGCCGGTGGGTGAGTTCAACCAGGCGCGGATCGTGGTCCGCGGCAACCGGGCTGAGCACTGGCTGAACGGCGTCAAGGTGGTAGACACGGCCCTTGATGTCCCGGCGGTCAAGGAAACGCTGGCCAAGCGGTGGGGCACGGAGTCGCCGGTCTACCGGCTGCTGACGGAAGCTCCCAAGCGGAACTGTCCCATCTCGCTGCAGAACCACAACGACGAGACCTGGTTCCGCAACATCAGAATCCGGCGGTTGTAGCCGCTTTCCAATACGGCGCGTGATAGGGAAACTGATCCCATTGCGCCGGCTTTCCGGTCTCGCGGGGATCCCCAGTTTCCCGCAGGTGCGCAGTGAGTTGCGCGCGGAGCTTGCCGAGGCCAGACCGGTGCCTGGGATCGGCGGCGAGGTTGCGGATCTGGTCAGGATCCGCTTTGACATCGTACATCTCTTCCGGCGGACGCTTGCCGAAGGCCAGGTCGAACAGTGGGCGGATCTTTGGATCCTCACGCTGCTTGTGCATGAACCACTTGGTTTCGCAGCGGTCGATATCGCCATAGATCCCTTGTGAGTAGTGGGCGAAATCCGGGTCGCCCGCGGGCCATCGGTCTGGCGCATAGTTCCGGATGTAGTGGAACTTCTCCGTGCGGAGGGCGCGCATCGGATATCCGCTCTGGTCGCGCCGCGCCATGGCGTGACGCTCACGGCCCGTGACGGCAAAGTTGCGCTGGGGTTCGATGCGGCCTGAACGGCGCGATTCGAGAACCGGCATGAGGCTCCGTGCGTTCATCGACGAAGGAATGTTGACTCCGGCAGCGGCCAGGAACGTCGGAGCGAGATCGGACAGCTTGACGAAGTCGTCCACTGTGCGTCCGCCTGGTGCGGCTCCGGGCCACCGGATCGCCAGGAACTCCCGGATGCCGTGCTCGTACAGGTTCGGATATCCCCTCGGAAAGTCCATGCCGTTGTCGCTTGCGGCAACCAACAGCGTGTTGTCGAGTTCACCCGCCTTTTCCAGCAGGCTGAGGATCGTCGAGAGCTCAGCGTCAAACGCACGGAGCCGCTGGAAGTAGTAGTAGAAGTCTTTGCGGAGCCCGTCGCACTCAGGCAGGAAGGCGGGTACGCGCAGCCGGTCAAGCTGTACGCCGTCGGTGACCACTGGCTTGCCCAGCGGGTTGGAGTACTGGTTCCCGTGCCAGAAGGCGAACGGTGTTCCGGCGGGACGCTGTTGGAGGAACTCGGCGAAGTTCTTGAACTTCACGCCGCATGGGTTCCGGGTGCGTCCCGCTGCTGCATCGGAGGACGGCAAGTATCCCTTGCCCGCGTGGCCGGACCAATAGCCCGCCTGTTCGAGCAGCTCCGGATAGATGGGAAACTTCTGTGGAAGCGAGCCCCACAGGCTCCCGCCTTCTTCGAGCCGCCAGATGTCCTGGCCGGTGAGAATCGCGGCCCGCGATGGTGCGCAGGATGGTGCATTGCAAAAGGCATGGCGGAACAGCACCCCTTCCCGCACCACGCGGTCGAACGCCGGGGTGCGGATCACGTCACAGCCGTAGGCACGCAGATGCTCCCAGGAGAAGTTGTCGGCGAGGCACATCACGATATTCGGGCGCTTTCGCTGCCCACGCAAGACAGCGGGAGCGGCCACGGCGGGAAGGAATCCACGGCGGGTCATGCGGACCAATTGTATCGGGCGGTCCGCTCCGATGTAAAATCTCGTTAGCCCCTTCTCACACATGTCCAAAAAAGTTCTGATCATCATCGGCGATGCCGCCGAGGCGCTCGACACGCTGTACCCCTTCTTCCGCGTCCGCGAGGACGGCTACCAGGCCGTTGTCGCCGGACCCGAAAAGCGCGTTTACCATCTGGTGATGCACGAGATTCCCCCGGGATGGGATCTCACGCGCGAAGGGCCAAGCTACCACCTGGCGTCCGACATCGCCTTCCGTGACGTGAATCCCGATGAATACTGTGGTATGTTCATCACCGGCGGCCGCGCCCCGGAATATCTGCGCTATGACCAGGACCTGATGCGCATCACGCGCCATTTCTTCGACACGGGCAAGCCCGTCGCGGTGGTCTGCCATGGCGCTGAAATCGTGGCCACGGCCGACGTGATCCGTGGCAAGCGCATCGCCACGGTTCCGAAGTGCCGGTTCGATGTCGAGATCTGCGGCGCGACGTTCGTCAACGAAGGCTGTGTCCGCGACGGCAACATGGTCAGCGGGCGGACCTGGCACGACAACCACCTCTTCATGGCCGAGTTCATGAGGATGCTCAAGGCGCAGGAGTAACGGCAATGCTGCTCGCGGCTGCGGTTCCAATTCTCGCGGCGAAATGTCTCGCTTGTCACAACAGCGAATCGAGGGTCGCGGGGCTGGACCTGTCCACCCGCCAGTCCGCGCTGCGCGTGGTGGCGCCGGGCGACCCGGCCGCAAGCAAGCTGTTCCAATACGTCAGCGCGGGCAAGATGCCACCGGGCAAACCGCTCGAATCCGCCGATGTCGCCGAGATCAAGAGCTGGATTTCCGCCGGTGCGCCGTGGGGCAGCGAGGAGAAGCTGGTGTCCGCCCGTCCTCGCGCGGGGCTCGACTGGTGGTCGCTGCAATCGCCCGTGAAGCCGCCCGTTCCCGCTGGAGCGGAGCATCCGGTAGACGCGTTTGTTCTGGCACGGCTCAAGGAAAAGGGCCTGGACCTGAGTTCCCGCGCGGATCACCGCACGCTGATCCGCCGCCTGCATTTCGATCTCACCGGGCTACCCGCCAGTCCCGGCGATCTCTCCGCCGCCTATGAGGAGACGCTCGGCCGCCTCATGCGGTCCCCGCACTACGGTGAGCGGCTGGCGCGTTACTGGCTTGACGTGGTCCGCTTCGGCGAATCCGATGGCGGCGAGCACAACAACGAGCGCATGACTGCTTGGAAGTACCGCGACTACGTGATCGGCGCGTTCAACTCCGGCAAGCCGTACACCGATTTCATCCGCGAACAGGTAGCAGGCGACCTGCTCGCGCCCGGCGACCCCAAGCTCACCGCCGCCACCGGATTCCTGGTGTGCGGCCCCTGGGACTCGGTCACCAAGATCACCAACCGCGATGAGACGTTCCGCAGGATGGGTCGGCAGGATGAGCTCGACGACATGGTGACCACGACGTTTGCCACCTTCCAGGGACTCACCGTCAATTGTGCGCGCTGCCATGACCACAAGTTCGATCCGATTCCCACGCGCGACTACTACCAGTTGACCGCCGCCTTCCACGGGATCACATTCGGGGAGCGCGACGTGTCGACCGGTGAGCAACGCAAGGAGCGTGATGATCTGATCGCGCCACTGCGGAAGGAACAAGACGGTCTCAAGCGCGAACTCGGCGACATCGAAGACGGGAAGCGCACCGCGCTGCTCGCGGCCCGCTACCGCGAGATCGAGATGCCGCGCCAGGCCGGAGCCAAGCACCTGCAGGTGAATCCGGTGTTCAATCGCAACCGGTTCGCTCCCGTGACCGCGTCGAAATTCCGTTTCGTGGTGACTTCGAACCAAGTGAATGTCCCGCCAAAGATCGACCACCTCGAACTGCTTCCCTCGGGCAAGAGCGTAACGGACTGGACCGGATCGAAAGCTGCCACCGACGACGCGCCACAGATTCTCGAAATCGCGCTGGACGCACCGGCCATGGTCAACGAGATCCGCTGGTCATCGGACCGGATGAGGGGCGTCAAGGACGGGGCCATCCGCGTTTACCGCTTCGAGTATTTTGATGACTCCGGCTGGAAGATTGCGGGTTCCATGCTCGACCACGAAGTTCCCGCCGAGGTCGCGCTGCCTGAAGTCACGGATGCCCAACTCGAAGCGGCGATCCCGGAATCATCGCGAGCCCGCCGCCGCGAGTTGACGCAAGCGATCAAGGACCTGCAAGCGCGGATCGACGCCGTGCCGCCATTGCAAACGGTGCATGCGGCCAAGCTCGAGCCCAAGATGCTGCCCGCTTTCATCCTCGATCGCGGCAGTGTCAGCCAGCCGAAGGACGAAGTCCGCCCTGGCGCGCTGACCGCCATCCGGCAGCTCGATTCGAAACTTCCCGCCGGATCCGACGCTGAGCGCCGCCTCGCCCTGGCTGATTGGCTGACCAGCCCGAAGAATCCGCTGACGGCGCGCGTCATCGTCAATCGCATCTGGCAGCTTCATTTCGGCGCTGGCATCGTGAACACGCCTTCCGACTTTGGATTCAACGGCGACCGGCCTTCGCATCCGGAACTGCTCGACTGGCTTGCCGTGTCGTTCATGGAAAACGGTTGGGACATCCGCTGGCTGCAGCGGCTGATCCTGTCCTCGCGCGTCTATCAGCAGTCGTCTCTGATGAATGCGAAGGCGCACGCTGTCGATGGCGCCAACCGCCTGCTCTGGCGGATGCCGGTCCGCCGCATGGACGCCGAGACCCTGCGCGATTCGATCCTGGCCGCTGCTGGATCCCTGAATCCGGAACACGGCGGTCCGAGCTTCCTGCTGCAAAAGAAGGAGGCACGCGGGTCGTATCTATACCGCGCGCTCGACAATGACGGTCCGGCGGTCTGGCGGCGCTCGGTGTACAAGTTCGCGGCGCGCGGCGGGGAGCGCGTGTTCATGGACGGCTTCGATTGCCCGGATCCGTCGGTGGCGACTCCGCGCCGGTCTGAGTCGAACACGCCCGTGCAGGCGCTGACGCTACTCAACAACGCGTTCGTGCTGCGGCAGGCGGGCCTCCTGGCTGCACGGATTGAAAAGGAATCCGCCGGTCCGGCACGCGTCACCCGCGCCTTCCAATTGCTGTTCAGCCGCGACCCTTCCGCCAACGAGCGTACCCAGGCGGACGAATTCATCGAGCAGCACGGCTTCGCGCTCTACTGCCGCGCTCTGCTCAATTCCAACGAGTTTGTCTATGTACCGTAGCCGCCGCGACTGGCTGTTCCACGCTGGGGGCGGACTCGCCGGGCTCGCCCTGGCGCAGTTGGCCGCCGGAGGAAAGACGCATTTCCCCGCCAAGGCCAAGCGCCTGATCCTGCTGTTCTGTCCCGGCGGAATCAGCCAGGTGGACACCTTCGATCACAAGCCGGAGCTCGAAAAGCACCACGGCAAGGAGACCAAGGGCGCCAACACCATCACTCCGTTCTTTGGCAAGCGCGGGACCGTGATGCGAAGTCCGTTCTCGTTCCAGCGCTACGGAAAGACGGGACAGTGGGTGTCGAACATCCTGCCGCATCTCTCCGGATGCGTGGACGATCTCACGTTCATCCACTCGATGGTCACGCGATCGAACACGCATGGACCCGCGCTGTTCCAGATGTCAACCGGATCCATCTTCCAAGGCTTCCCCTCGATCGGATCCTGGATCAGCTACGGACTTGGTTCGGAGAACTCGAACCTGCCCGCCTTTGTCGCTCTGCCGGACCATCGGGGGATGCCGCCCGGAGGGGTCGCGCACTGGGGCAACGGATTCCTGCCCGCCGCCCACCAGGGCGTCGTGTTCGGCGGAGAGAAGGAGCCAATCGCCGACCTGCGTCCCACCGGCCCCATCAGCGGGCGTGCCCAGGAAGCCACGTTCCGTCTCCTGGGCGACATGAACCGCGCGCACCTCGAAGCACACGCCAATGAAGACGCACTCGACGCCCGGATCAAGGCCTACGAGCTTGCCGCGCGCATGCAGTTGAGCGCTCCCGAGGTTACCTCGGTTGCCGGCGAGACGGACACGGTGCGCGAGGCCTATGGACTCAACGATCCGGAACTGCGCCCCTACGCCTACAACTGCCTCCTCACCCGGCGGCTCATCGAGCGCGGTGTCCGTTGCGTCCAGTTGTTCAACGGCGCCCATTTCGGCTCGCCACGGGTGAACTGGGACGCGCACGAGAACCTCGAAATCAACCACGGCAAGCTGGCGCGTGTGCTCGATAAGCCGACCGCCGCACTGATCCGCGATCTGAAGCAGCGCGGCCTGTTCGACGACACGATCCTGCTGTTCACCACCGAATTCGGCCGTCTGCCCATCAGCCAGGGACTCGGCGAGGGCGGGCGCGACCACAACCCGGAGGGCTTTACGGCGTTCGTTTGCGGCGGCGGATTCAAGCGCGGCTTTGCCTACGGGTCGACCGACGAGTTGGGCTACAAGGCGGCCGAAAATCCCGTGACTTTGTACGACCTGCACGCGACGATGCTGCATCTGATGGGGCTCGACCATACGCGCCTGACCTACTATCACAACGGGCTAAACCGGCGGTTGACCGACGTTCACGGACACCTGGTGCGCGAATTGCTGGCGTAGCACCGCCGGTTCGCCCCCGATTAAGTCCGGTTCGCCACCCCTATTCGCGGTCCTCCAGGGCAAATATTTGCGAATCTCCAGCCCCTGCGTTAGCCTGGAAGCAGGGTAAGGGTGTAGGCGGATTCCGCCTTTCAGGATGGCTCGTTGTGTGTCAGGGCGCGGCCGATTCGCTTCCGCTCCTTCCCCAATTCTTCAGTCTGGGGTCAGAAAATGTCACCAACAAAGCCTCGGGCTTGGCAGATCCTAACCGTGGGTCTGCTCGGGTCCATCTCTCTCTTCGGTCAAGCAACCGACGGGAACCTCGTCGGTCTCATCACGGATAGCAGCGGCGCCGCGGTCGGCGACGCATCCATCGAACTGCTCAACCCGGCCACCAACGTCAAGTCCGCAACCAAATCCGACGGAATTGGCCAATACCGCTTCAGCAATATTCCGGTCGGCGCCTACCGGCTGAGCGTTTCGAAAGCCGGCTTCAGGACCGCGTCGCTTGCGAACCTCGCGATCCAGTTAAACCGCACTTCAACGGCGAACTTCACGCTTGACGTGGGAGCCGTGACCGAAACCGTTACGGTCACGGAAGCCGCGGCACTCATCGATACCACCACGGCCCAAGTGCAGTCCGTTTTTGATCAGCGTCATGCCCAGATGCTTCCGCTCACCGGAATCAGCACTCTCGGCGTGATCAACTTGAGCCTGCTCAGCGCGGGCGTCAGCTCCGGCGGCGGTGTCGGCTACGGAACCGGACCCTCAGTGGGCGGCCAGCGTCCGACGAACAATAATTTCATGATCGACGGCATCGACAACAACAACCGTTCTGTTACTGGTCCGATTCTGCGGCCGTCCAACGAAGCGGTGGCCGAGTTCTCCTTGCTGCAGACCAGTTTTCCGCCGAGTTCGGACACTCCACCGGCGGCCAGTTCAACACGGTGATGAAGAGCGGCTCGAACGCCTTCCATGGAGCGGCTTTTGGCTATCACCAGAACCGTAATCTCAACGCGATCGACGAGCAGTTCAAGCGCGCCGGATTCCGCAACAAAGCTCCGCGTTTTGACAGCAACCGGATCGGCGGCAATATCGGCGGTCCGATCTTGAGAGACAAAGCGTTCTTCTTCTTCAATTACGACTACAGCCCGACCGGCCAGGCCTCCACCGCCAAGGGCGCGATCTTCGTCCCCACGGCTGACGGAATCCGGATTCTCGACGGGCTTCAGGGGATCAGCAAGGCCAACCTGGACCAGTTCAAGCGTTGGGTTCCGGCCGCCGCAACGGCAACAGCGAACCGCTTCACTTCCGTCCGTGGCGTGCAGATCCCGCTCGGCGCCTTGTCAGTGACCGGACCTTCTTTCGAGAACATCCACAGCTACACCGCTAACGGCGATTACAACCTGTCGGAGCGGGACCAGATCCGCGTCCGTTACCTGCACCGCCGCATCGATAGTATCGATACGGCTGCCGACCTGCCCGCCTTCTTTTCCCCGGTCCAGGAGCGTGCGCACCTGGCTTCGGTATCGCATTTCCATACGTTCTCCCCGCGCGTCACCAACGAGCTCCGGCTGGCCTACACGCGCCGCGTCGCGGATTTCCCGCTCGATGCCTACAGCTATCCGGGCCTGGATGCGTTTCCGAACCTCACGATGGCGGACCTGGGGATCAACATCGGTCCGAACCAAAACTTTCCCCAGAGCGACGCCGCCAACTCCTTTCAGTTGATCGAGAACCTGAGCTGGATCAAGGGCGCTCACACACTCAAGATGGGCTACGACGGACGCAAGCTGAACCGGAGTTCGTTCTTCGTCCAACGCGCCCGTGGCGACTATATCTATCAGACGTTCGAGCGGTTCCTGAACGACATTACCCCCGAGTTCGCGCAACGTTCCGTGGGCGGCTTCCCGTTCGCCGGAAACCTGCTCTCGCACTACCTCTACATCAACGACGACTGGAAGATCAAGCCGAACGTAACGCTCAACCTCGGACTCCGTTATGAGTTCGTCGACGTGCCGGCGGGCGCCAAACTCCAGCGCCTGAACTCGGTCGCCAGCGTGCCGCAGTTCCCGATTGGCGAGCCGCTGCCGACCAAGAGGGACTTCGCCCCGCGAGTTGGCTTGGCGTGGTCGCCCGGCAATGACGGCAGGACTTCGGTCCGCGCCGGATTCGGGTTGGGCTACGATCAGGTCTATCAGAACCTGGGCACAGTGTCCCTTCCGCCCCAGTTCTTCTCAACCGTCGACGCTCATATCACGCGGGCCAATGGATCGAACTTCCTGGGCGCCGGCGGAGTCCAAAACATCGCGGCTCCGGTTACTGACCCGGCGACAGCGCGCCGGCTGACTTCGTCGTACATTCCCGATCAGACCCGGCCCTACAGCATCCAGTGGACCCTCGGAGTCCAGCGCGTGTTCGCGCAGGACTACACGGCGGAGGTCCGCTACCTCGGCAGCCGCGGCATCCATCTTCCATTCCAGATCCAGCCGAACCGGGCGGCGGCGGTGACCGCGGCCTCCGGCTCCGTGCTGCCCACCTACCTGCAGCGCCCGAGCCAGGGAGAAGTCGATGGTCTTCGCACGTCTCTTGCCGATCTGTTGACGTTCAACACGAACACCCTCGCCGCGCAGGGATTCGCCTCGACGATCACCGCGTTCTACCCGCTCGGCAACTCCTCCTACCACGGACTGGCGGCGCAACTCACCCGGCGCTTCTCGCGCGGCCTGCAGATGAACCTCGCCTACACCTGGTCGCACAACATCGACGACTCCACCGCCGCGCTCAACAGCACTGTGCTGACGCCGCGCCGCCCGCAGGACTTCTTCAACCTCCGTCCGGAGCGCGCTGACTCGGCCCTCGACCGGCGCCACCGGATGACTATCGCCTGGATCTACGACACGCCGTGGTTCAAGGACGGCAATTGGATGAAGAAGAACCTGCTCGGCAACTGGACCTTCACGGGAATCTACACCGCCGAGACCGGCGCCTGGGGGACCGTGCGCTCCGGCGTCGACTCCAACTTCAACGGCGACAACGCGGGCGACCGCACCATCGTCAATCCGTCCGGCAATCCCCTGCTCGCTTCCGGTGTCCGCGCTCTGTGCCGCGGCGGCGGAACCTGCGATCCGGCGGTGGGCGCCGACCGGGCCCGCATCGTTGGCTGGGTGGCCGACGACCCGAACGCCCGCTACATCCTCGCCGGACAGGGCAGCTTCCCGAACGCGGGGCGCAACACACTCCGCCTTCCGGGCATCAACAACTTCGATGTGAACTTCGGCAAGCGCATCTCCGTGACGGAGCGGCACGCGGTCGAGTTCCGGCTGGAAACCTACAACCTGCTCAACAACTCGCAGTACACGCCCGGATTCCCCAACACCGCTGCGGCACGGTCGCGCACCACGGCGTCCGCGACGAACCTGTTGCTGGCCGGAACGCAAGGCGCCTCCAGCCGTCCGTCGGTCGCCAACGCCGTGTTCATGCGGCCTGATCTGGCGTTCCAGTCCAACAGCCGGACTCTCCAATTGGTGCTGCGCTACACGTTCTAAACGCCCCAGTCCGCTGGGTCGGAAACAACCAACTCTAACCAACCGTCACGTGGCAGGGAGTCCGCCGGGAGGGCTCCCTGCCACAACGACATTTTGACCCGGATTAGGTCGGCTCCGGCGGCGCCGATCGCTTCGAACGGAACCGCTACCTCGAGCACCTTGCGAAACGCGGCTTGGACCGGGGCGCCATCTTCAGCAATCCGCGCTCCGGCGGCCGACAGCAGCACGTTCCACTGGATCTCAGGAAACGCCAGGCACAGACGCGCCTCTCCAGGGTCCTGTTCGAAATCGATGCGCAGGAACAGGTGTGTTCTGCCTGCCCCATAGTGAAGCTCCCGGATCAAGGACCGCTGCTCATGCATCGCTCCGGAGCGCGCGTCGATACTGTACTTGCCCGCGCCCAGCCACTCAAAGAACGTGACATCGCCGTCAATCACCGGATCCAGGCGCGACGAGGGAGTCTGATGATGTCCCGAAAAGTGGACTTTGATGATTGGCCGCGATAGATCGTCCGGAGGCGGGATATTGAGCGCCCGGTAGACATTGGCCACGTGGCGCCGGAACAACTCGTCGAACTCAGCGCGATTCTCGGAATAGTGTTCCGGGCCGTACCACCAGCACCAGTCGCTGCCCTCGGCGATGAGCAGCTCTTCGTAGGCAAGCGCGCGCTGTGCTTCAGTCAACCCGTCGGACTCGGCTGCCGCTTCGTACGCCTGGCGCGCCCGCAGAACCATATCCCAGGCATGGTTGTCCTCCGAAGCCCCGATCCAGACATCAAAGTTCGCATTGATCCACGACCCTGGGAAGATGTGGCCAAGCGGCTCCGCGGGCACCCGCTCCAGCGCCTCACTCACCGTGACCGCCTCCATTCCGGGCGCCTCGCTGATCTTCTTGTAGAGCGCGCGCAGGAACGGACGTCCATTCCGGTGATAATGCTCCCAGGCGTTCTCTCCGTCCAGAATGACCGGCACCAGCGCATCGCGCCCCGCCGACAGAATCGGCGCGCAATTGCCGTAGATCGTATCGAGGAAGTGCTGCGCCGCCTGTTCCGCTTCCATCTTGGAGTACACGAATCCCACCAGGTCGCTCAGATGATGATCGCGGAACAGCACGTGCATCGACTGCCCTTGCTGCTCCCACCAGTATGGCCGGTACGTTTCCACGCAGCCCGCCTCACGGTGCAGCGTCCGCGCCAGGACTCCGTTGTCGGTGGCCGCCCACCGGAAGCCCTCCTCAGCCGCGATCCGGAACGCCGCGTCCGACACCGACCCCTCCGAGGGCCACAAGCCGGCGGGGGCCGCGCCGAACTCCCGCGCGGTGTACTCGCGCGCGGTCCGCAACTGGTGGCGGGCATCTTCGGGATAGGAGAACTGCGGCGGAAGCGCAACGTAGGGATGCGACACCGCGGCGATGTTGCTGTCGCACAGCAGCGGCAGGATTGGATGGTAGTAGGGCGTGGTCGAGATCTCCACCTGTCCCGACGCGGCGAAGTCGCGGTAGGCGGGCATCACACGGTTGATAATCTCCAATTGTTTGCGGCCCATCCACTCCTGGTCCTCGAGCGTGTAGTCCCGCTCTTTGGCCACCAGTTCCGCCACCTCGGGGTCCCCTTCGAGGAACTCCTCGTCGAACCAGGCAAGTTGCGACAGCACCTGCACGTCGCGCAGAGCCTCCGGCGGGAAGAAGGGCCGCGCCTTCCGCGGATTCTTGTTCACGCCGCACCAGGCATCGTACAGCTCACCGTAACGGGGAAAGCGGTAGATCATGTGTCCCGGATGCGCCTGGAAGAAATAGCGCAACAGGAACGCCTGCTGCTCCAGGCTCAGGACTTCAGCGGGAGCGAGGGCTGTCCGGAGGAACGGATCCGCCGCCTTTCCCTCCGCGTACTCCTGGATCTGCACCATCATCGATGGAACCAGGTTGAACGTCTGCCGGACCTGCGGGAAGTCCTCGAGGATCTTCACCATCCCGTAGTAATCTTTGAGCGCGTGAAGGCGCGTCCAGGGCAGGTGATACTCGCCCGTCACCAGATCCTTGTAGAACGGCTGGTGCATGTGCCAGACGAACGTCAAGTAGATGCGGGGCATTGAATTAGCGGCCAAACAGGCTGCGTACCGGCACGGGCGGCTCTCCGCCACGCAACGCGGCCCAGAGGATCTCGTTCAACTCGTCATCGTCGATGCGGTCCGCTTCGGTGAAGTCCATCTGTCCGGATCTTCGGGCTCCGGCGGCCGCCGCCAGGTTCCGGTCCGTAAGCGAAATCCGCGGCTTCTCGGCGACATACGGCGTTGTGTCCGCCGTCGAGGCAAACGCGTTCCACATCGGCTGCGCCGCCGCGTCAAAGGTCGTCATCGGTTGCAGCCCGAGGATCAGCTCCATGGTTCGCAGCATCGAAGTCGTGTTGTAGAACGTGGAATCGATCACGCCGGGGCGGCGGGTGTACGGGGACAGCACATAAGCGGGAGACCGGTGCGAATCCACGTGGTCCGGCCCGTTCTGCGCGTCGTCCTCGAGCACGAAGATCGCCATCTTCGCCCAGAACTTCGACTTCGACAGCGCCTCGACGATCATCCCCAGCGCGTAGTCGTTGTCCGCCATCGCCGACAGCGGCGCGATCTTGCCCGCTGCGGTTCCCGAAGTATGATCGTTACCCAGCCGCACGATGATGAACCGCGGCATGGTGCCGCTCTGCTCGAATCCGGCGAGATCCCGCAGGAACACCTGCGCCCGGTCCACATCCGGATAATCCATGTCGAACGCGCGGTAGTTCACGTTGGTGTGGGGCGCGAGAACGGCGTCGCGCACGGCCGAGATCTGGCGCTCGCCCGCCGGCGCGGCCTTCGGGAAGTTGGTCGCGAAGTAGCCGTAGTTGCGCAGCGACAGACCAGCCTGAGCCACTTGGTTCCAGAGGTAGCCCGCCGGTGGCGACGCCGCCGGCTCGCCTCCTTCGTAGTCGTAGTGCCGCCGCCTTCCGCCGTAGCTGTTGGGCCACATGCGCTGGACGTAGTCCGGCGCGATTGCGGCGGTGCTCCAGTTGTGCCCGTCGGCGCTCACGTCGGCCGAGACGTAGAAGTTGTCGAACAGCACGAATTCACGCGCCAGCTTGTGGTGATTCGGCGACACGCGCTCCGGGAACAGGCAAAGCGACGGATCCACGTTGCCGCGGCCGAGATCCCCCAGCACCTGGTCGAACGTCCGGTTCTCCTTCACGATGTAGATCACGTGTTCCACCGGCGACTTGCCGCCCGGCGACGCGGGCACCGGATTCCCGTCCGGAATCTGCAGCCGGTCCAGTTGCGTATCGCGGTAGGGAGTGTTCGCCATCACCTGGGTTGTGTAGCCACGCATCGTGATGTCGTCGAACGGCGGCGCGACCACCGATGCCGTTCCGGTCTGCAGCCGTCCCACGTAGCGGACGGCGTTCACGCCCTGATGGACAGGCGAGGGCCGGACCGTGGGATTCGGTCCATTCTCTGCGTTGGGAAAGCTGCGCAGCCCGCGCCCATTGAGGATTACCAGTTTCCCGTTCGGCAGCACGCGCGCCGACGACGGATACCAGCCCGACGGTAGGAATCCCATGACGCGCGACCGCGATCCGGTCACATCCACCATCGCCACCGCATTCGCGTCCGAGCAGACCACGAACAACCGGCTCAGGTCCTCGCTCAATTCGAGCGCCGACGGCGTCATGCCCAGCGGTTGGCGCGGCGTGAGGGAGACGTTGAGGGTCTCCAGCAGCCGCAACTCGCTCGTCTCGCCCACACCAACCGAGTACACCCGGTTCGTGTTCGACGCCGTCACAAACAACCGCAGCTTGAACGGTGTGGGCTGATCCTCTTCGTTCATCGTGATCTTGTCCCGCACGATGATGTCGGTGGCGTGGGCGCCGAGACGCAGCATGTTGACCCGCTTCCCGGAGTCCGTTTCATACTGCGAGAGCGTGCCGTCGGCCCAGCTTGTCACGAAATACGTCTTGCCATTCGGATGGAACAGGATCCGGTACGGGCGGCGGCTCGTCTTGTACCGCTCGATCACACGGCCCGACTGCGGATTGATCACCAGCGTCTCGTCGCGGAACAGCGCGTTGACGTACAGCATCCGGTCATCCGGCGTCAGTGCCAGATCGCCGAGAAAATCGGTGTGCTTGCGATCGGCCTCCTCAACAACGCCGAACGTGCGATTCAGCCGCAGCGCTCCCTCAGGTGAAAACGTGAACTCATAGACCGCCGCCCGCGATCCGCCGCTCACATACAGAATCCGGCCATTCCGCGTGAACTGCATCCCGAGCCAGGCATCGGGAACCGGAGCGCTGCTCACCACCCTCTCGCTCGCAATGTCGATCACCGACAGCGAAGGCGGATTGTAGCCCGCGTTCATCACCACCAAGAACTTCTTGTCCGGCGAAACCAGCGAGTTCATCGGAAACGTGTCGAGCGGGATTTGTTTCCCCGCCGGCTTGACCGTCCACCCTGTGTTGACCAGGTGTCCGCCGCCGGGGAGCGGTCCGGGCTGCTGCCGGATCCGGCCGGATTGGGACACGAGTACTACTGCCGCGCCCACTGTCAGCGCCGCGGCCCAGATTGCGCGCTTCATTATTCAGTAAACCTCTGTGCAATGGGGAACCGCCGCCCGATTCCAAACGCCTTGGTGGTCACTTTAAGCCCGGGGGCGGCTTGCTGGCGCTTGTATTCGTTGCGGTCCACCTTCCGCGCGATGTCCCGCACCAGATCCAAAGGAAGTCCCAGGTCCGCGGCGATCCGCGGCGGGGGCTGCATCTCTTCCACGTACAACCGCAGGATAGCGTCGAGGACATCGTACTCCGGAAGCGAGTCGCTGTCCTTTTGATCTGGCCGCAGTTCCGCCGACGGAGGCTTGGTGAAGACGCTCTCGGGGATCGCGCCGCCGTGGCGCTGGCTGCCAATCCGCGACAGTTCGTAAACAAGGGTCTTGGGCACGTCGCTGATCACGGCCAGTCCACCGCACATGTCGCCGTAGAGCGTACAGTAGCCGACCGCCAGCTCGCTCTTGTTCCCCGTGGTCAACACCAGCGCGCCCCACTTGTTCGAAAGCGCCATCAGAGTCAGCCCGCGGAGACGGGCCTGAATGTTCTCCTCGGTCACGTCGCGCTTGTTGTCCGGCCCGAATACCGGATCCAGGCCATCGAGCATCTTGCCATAACCTTCCGTGATCGGGATGATCTCGAACCGGATCCCCAGCCGCTCAGCCATCGCGCGCGCATCCGCCACCGAGTGATCGCTCGAAAACGGACCGGGCATCGCGATGCCCGTGACATTTTCCCGTCCCACGGCATCGACGGCCACCACAGCGGTGAGCGAGGAGTCGATGCCCCCGGAAAGCCCGATCAGCACCCGCTTGAATCCGCACTTGGTGAGGTAGTCCCGTGTTCCCAAGACCAGCGCCTCATACACCGCCTCGCTCTCGTTGGCGAACGTGCGATTGTACTGGACGGTAGGAGACTCGGTGTCGACGATCACCAGGTCCTCCTGGAACGATGCCGCCTGCGCGATCAACTCGCCGTGCGCGCTCATCGCGAAGCTCGATCCATCGAACACCAACTGGTCGTTGCCGCCGACCTGGTTGACGTAGAGCACCGGGATCGCGTGGCGGCACGCCAGCGCCTGGAACATCTGGGTCCGCTGCGCCCGCTTGCCCATGTGGTAGGGCGAGGCGTTGATGCTGATCAGGAGTTTGGCGCCATCAGCGACAAGCTCGTCCACCGGATCGCGCTGGTAGAGCGGATGGCGCCAGTAGTGCTTGTCGTTCCAGGCATCCTCGCAAACGGTGATCCCAACATCCTCGAAAGGAACCTGCTTTTTTCCGGGCAGGAAGTAGCGGCCCTCGTCGAACACGTCGTAGGTGGGAAGCAGCATTTTCGTCTGCCGGAAGATCTCTTTTCCTCCGCGCAGGACGGCGGCGGCGTTTACCGCCTGCTTCCCGGAGTCCGCACGGGCCGCGGCGACGGTCCCCGTCACAATCGTGATCGGAAGGTGCGCCGTTTTCTCGGCGAGCTTCGTCAACTCGACCTCGGCGCTCGCGACAAACGCGGGCCGCTCGATCAGGTCGCGCGGCGGATAACCGCATATCGCGAGCTCCGGGAACGCGGCGATTTGCGCGCCGCAGGCGGCGGCCTGGCTGGCAAAATCGGCGATCTTTGCGGCATTGCCGGCCATGTCGCCAACGGTTGTATTGATCTGGCCGAGGGCGATCCTCATGCGTTCGGGATATCCCATTGTAGCGGCGAAGGTGATAAGCTGCCAATCATCATGACCCGTAGAAGTCTGATTCTCGCCCCAAGTGCGGCTGCCTGGGCCAACGGCAAGCCCATCCGTGCCGCGGTCTACGGTACCGGACACGCGCACGCCATGGGCAAAATCCAGGCGTTGCGTTCACTCGAAGGCCGCTACAGCCTGGTGGGAGTATGCGAGCCGCTGCTGCCGCGCCCCAAACACCAGGCCGTGGAGGGAGTCCGCTGGCTCACCGAGCGCGAGATGCTCGATGACGCGTCGATTGAGCTGATCGCGGTCGAGTCCCGGGTCCAGGAGAACCTGGCCTACGCGCGCGCCGCGGTGGATGCCGGAAAGTTCGTCCACCTGGACAAGGCGCCGGGCGAGGACCTGGCCGCCTTTGGCAGGATCCTGCACGATGCCGGACGCCGCCAGCGGATTGTGCAATTGGGCTACCAGTGGCGCTATCACCCGGCGATGAACGCGGCCATCGAGGCGGCCCGCAAGGGCTGGCTGGGTGAGGTCCACCATGTCCGTGCCTCGATCGACAAGCCGATCCCGGCGGCCGAACGCGCACAGTTGGCCCTGTTCCGCGGCGGGATGATGTTCGAGCTCGGCTGCCACCTGGTGGACCGCGTCACAGACCTGCTCGGCAAGCCCACTCGCGTGACTGCATACCTGTGGCATCACAGCTCGGCCCCGGACAAGTTGGCCGACAACACCAAGGCGGTCCTGGAGTATCCGCGGGCGATGGCGGAGATCCACGTCGCGGCGATGGACCCCAACGGCAACTCCTACCGCACTTTCGCCATCACCGGCACCAACGGCTCGATGACCGTCACCCCGTTCGCTCCGCTCCGGCTGGCCAGCCACCTGAAGGAGGCCGCCGGACCCTATCCAGCCGGCAGGAAAGAGCACACCTTCGCCGCTGAAGCCCGCTCCTACACCCCGGACTTCCTGGAGATGGCCCGCGTGATCCGCGAGGGCGCACAGCCGTCCTACAGCGCAAGGCACGACCTGATGACCCAGGAAGTGCTGCTCAAGGCCTGCGGCTTTTGATCAATACAGACGCTTGGCGTAGGACTCGGCGACCGACGCCTCGATCTGCTCCGCGCTATCGGCGACGTCGATCTGGTCCTTGAGCATGCTTCCATAGGAGGGCAGCGAGCCGCGCTCGACCTTGTAGTCGGGCTGCCACAGCTTGGACCGGATCAGCGCCTTGCCGCAGTGCAGGAACGCCTCGCCAATCGTGACAACCATCACCGATCGCGGCTGCTTGCCGCCCACGTTCCAGCGGGCGAGCAGCTCGGGATCGACCGACAGGCGCGCCGTTCCGTTGATGCGCAGCGACTCATCCACCCCGGGGACCAGAAACAGCAGCCCGACCTGGGGATTGGAGGCGATGTTGGACAGCGAGTCCAGCCGGTTGTTGCCGGGCCAGTCGGGAATGGCAATCGTCTGGTCGTCGAGCACCTGCACGAATCCGGGACTGTCACCCCGGGGCGAGACGTCGGCGCCCGCATCGCCCTGGGTGCCCAGGCACAGGAACGGCGAGAGTTCGATGAAGGCGCGGCAATGCCGGTCCAGCTTGCGAAGCGACTTGAGCTTGGCCCGTTCAAGTGCGGGGCCGTAGGACTGGCGGAGTTCGGTGGGAGTCATGGCACAACCAGTTATACTGGCGTTGGGTGCGATTCGTCAAATCGGTCAGAGCGAAGAACCTGCTGTCCTTTGGGGACCCAGGGATCGACTTCGAGCTTCAAGACCTGAACGTCATTATCGGGCCGAACAGCAGCGGAAAATCGAACCTCGTCTCCTTGTTCTCCCTCCTTCGTGGCGCGACGGCGAGCACGGCAGGTAAGATCACGGACGTCATCAGCACGGGCGGCGGGGCTCGCGAATGGCTCTGGAAGGGCGCGCAGGATCCGGTCAGTGCCGAACTGGGCGTCGCCATCGCCCGTCCTGTGGGCTCCGGGTCACTGTACTACAGCTTGGCCTTTCGAGAAGAAGCCAACCGCTTTCTGTTGCTGGAGGAGAGGCTCGATCCCGGCGGCAGATCCAGACCCTTCTACCACTGGAAGGGGGAAGAGCACGCCCATGTCTTGCGGAACGGGAAGCCGATGAAAGAGCCGGTCGAGCCCGGACGGATGTCCATGTCCCATCGATGGATCAAGAGCCAGTATCCGGAACTCGCGTACACATCGGAGTCCCTGGCCTCGATACGGATCTTCCAGGACTGGCAGTTCGGATGGAAATCCGGCGCACGGTATTCCTCGTACGCAGACATGCCGAGTGATTTCCTCGCCGAGGATGCGGGCAATTTGGCGATTGTGATCGGTGACCTGATTTTTCACGGCCTCGAAAGCGAGATCCTCAGATTCGTCCAACTGGCCGACCCGAGCGCCACTGGCGTCAAGACTCTCACCCAAGCAGGAGGGATCCAGCTCTTCGTTGTTGAGCGGCAACTCCTCACCCCGGCTCCGGCGGCGCGGCTGTCAAAGGGAGTTCTGCAACTCCTGTCCCTGGCGGCCATCCTGTTACATCCCGCTCCTCCGAAACTCATCTGTATTGAGGAGCCGGAAAACGGTCTTCACCCCGACGTGCTCACGGACCTCGCGAAGCTGCTGATGGAGGCGTCCGCGCGCACACAGTTGATCGTGACGACTCATTCCGAGGTGCTTGTCGATTCGCTCACTTCATGTCCCGAGACGGTTGTGGTCTGCGAGAAATTCCGCGGAGAGACCAGCCTGAAGCGGCTCGCTCCCGAAGAGGTCCGGATGTGGCAGGACGGTGGCAAGTCGCTCGGCCAAGTCTGGAGCATGGGTGCAATCGGAGGAAACCGTTGGTGATCCAGCTCTTCGTGGAGGGAGGCGGTGATACCCGGGAACTGCAGCGTCGTGTGCGGGAAGCGTTTCACAAGCTCTTTGAAAGCGCACGGCTAACTGGGCGGCTCCCGCGCGTCATCGCCGCCGGAGGCCGCACGAATGCTATCCGCGGCTTCATGCACGCCATCGATCAGGGCTTCGAAGCGGTGCTGTTGGTCGACAGCGAGGGCCCAGTTGAAGGAGACAACGCTGCGGCAGCTACACTCCAGGAAAGAATGGCGGTCTCCGAAGCATGACCCGCGCATCCACCTGATGGTTCAGGTCATGGAAGCGTGGTTCTTGAGTCAACCCGACGTTATCGAGGAACACTTCGGCAGGCGCTTTCGCCGCGCAGCCCTTCCGAAGAGGCAACAGCCTCTTGAAGCTATTCCGAAGGACCAGGTGCTCAAGGCTATCGACGATGCGTCGAAAAGTCTGGTGCGGGACCGTACTCGAAAAACAAACGCCAGGGCTTCGAGATCCTCGGACGCCTCTCGAGCGGCCCCATTGAGGACGCCAGCCCCTTCGCCCGGCGCTTCTTTAACTACCTCCGCTCGCGGTAGAATAAGAAAGAGGCACCCAGCCCAGGCGCCCGTTTCCCCAGCGGAGAGATGGCCGAGTGGTTGAAGGCGCACGCTTGGAAAGCGTGTATAGGGGAAACTCTATCGAGGGTTCGAATCCCTCTCTCTCCGCCAGCGATTCCGCGTCAAAAGATCAATTTAAGCGCCACTTGGTTCACTCGCGGCAGCCCAGTGGTGGTCACAAGCTGCCCGAACTGAGTGCTGTTCACCAGCGTGTTCGGCATCCAGAAATTCGCGCGATTCATGACATTGAACGACTCCGCCCGGAACTGCAGCTTCCAACGTTCCCCAATAGCGGTGTCCTTGACCAGCGAGAGATCCACCAGCCAGCTCCCTGGTCCGCGCACGTCCGGCAGCGTGCGGGAGACATTGCCGAACGTGAAGGGCGCGGGCTGCGTGAAGGCGCCAGTATCGAACCACTTGGCCACCTGTTCGTTCCGCGCCCGCCCGCCGGGCATCGCAGCGCTGCGCCCTGTCGAGTTGGGCCGGTTGCCGCCGTTCGGGATGGTGGCCGTCATGACGAGAGGATAGCCACTGCGGCTCCGCGACACGCCGGACAGTTGCCAACCTCCGATGACTCTGCCCGCCATTCCTCGGGAGCCGGAGAAAAACCGCCGGTTCGGACCGAACGGGAGCTCGGCCACCACGCTGGCGGCGAAGGCGTGCGTGGCGTCGATCTCGGAGATGGCGCGCTCTGCCCGCAAGTTGTACCAGTCCTGCACCGTGGTGTTCAATCCCACGTTCTGCGCATTCCCGTTGGCGCCGACCGAATTGCGGACATCGGCAATCGACTTCGACAAGGTGTACGCCAACAGGAACCCGACGCCGTTCGACGCCCGCTTCTCCAGCTTCACCGCAAGGGAATGGTAGATCGAATTTCCCGAGCTCGAGTTGAAGGTGGAAACTCCGGTGTACTGAGGGTACGGGAGAAGCAATTGCTGCCGGGCCACTGTCGGACGGCTGAGCCCGCCGGCATTGATGTTCGGGAAGAACGGATTGTTCACCAGCGTCTGCAAACCAGTGCCGAGGCTGAGATGTTCCGGCGAAAGCGCGTTGGCCTGCCGGACCTGGTTCAACTTCACACCGCGATTCGCCGAATAGGCCGCATCCAGAATGAGGTCCTTGCCAAACGCCCGTTGGATGTCCAGGTTCCACTGCACCGTGTACGGGGTGACGGCAACCGGGTCCCATTGATTCACGGATTGACCCAGGAACGTGCGCGCGCCCAGGCTCTCACGCGTCGGAAGTGTCAAGCCATCCGGAAACGGATCGCGCAGGAAACGGAACGGTGTCAGACCATCCAGAGACGCAACCATCGGAGAGGTTGAGCTGAAGCCGGCGTCGGGCACGGCCCCGTTCGTTCCGTCGCCCCCAGTTCCGAACGGCGCGAAGAACAGGCCGCCGCCGCCCCGGATCACAGTCCGGTCGAAGGGCGAAAAGGCAAATCCGAAACGAGGAGCGAAGTTGTTGCCATCCCGGCGGTAGACCTGGCGATTGTCCTTTCCCGCGTATACCAATCCACCGTTGAGATTCGGAAACGCCGCATTGCGTACCGGGCTCGGCAATGCCGGGTCAAAGAGATGGAACTGGTTCCGCTTCTCGGTGAACGGGGTCTCAGTCTCATACCGGAAACCCAGGTTCAGGGTCAGCTTCCGGTTCACACGGATGTCGTCTTGAACATACCCGGCGTAGTAGAAGTTCTGAAGCGTGTGGCCGCTCGCGATATTGACCTGGCCCGTGCTGGCCGCGCCCAGCAGGAAACTGCCAAAGCCCACACCCGCGTTCTGCACCACAACGTTCGGGTCCGGCCCGCGTGTCATCGCCCGGGTGAATCCGAACGTTCCCGAACTTGACGAGAGATTGAACACGTTCAGCCGCTGCGCACGGCCCTCGAATCCGGTCTTCCAACTGTGCCGGCCAGCGAGCCGCGAATAAGACGTGAGCAGCGAGTAGCCGTTCTGGCCGGACCGCAACATGCCGCTTCCGCTTAAAGAGGCGAAGCCCTCGATGTTTGCCTCCGGCAGGAGTGGAGTCGTGAACGCGCGCACCAGGCTCGCGGGCAGCCCGAGCTGCGTGGCGTCAAAACCTTCACTGAAGAGTTGGCGGGTCCAGAAGAAGCGGGCGAACCCGGCCCGCACGTTAAACACCGACGACGCGTTCAACGTCACGGTGTGATCCATTCCGGCGGAGGCATTGTTGAGCCCCACGCCTTTCAGCCCGCCCGGTGTACCGATGTTGCCGAACGTATCGGGTTGGCCGATCGTGGAGCGGTGCAGCGAGACCCGTCCGAACATCCGCCACGCCTGGTTGAAGTAATGATCCAGACGGTTTCCCACGTTCGCCTGATCGATCCGGATCGGCGCGTTGCTGATGTAGTTGTTGTTTTGCGTGAGTGGATCCCCGGGTGTGTTGGGCGCGGGGTAATACCCGTTCATGGCTCTTGCCACCGGATCGAAGCGGCTGGCGGGAATCACGTTGCCCGGAAACGCATCGCGCAGGAAACGGCCCGCCTGCGCCGGATTGGGCCGCGTGGTGACCGGATCGTAAACGAGGATCGTCTGCCCGTTCTGTGCGAGCGTGCCTGAAAAATCCCCACGGCTCTGCAGAGCGGTAGGTACCGTCGCCCGGAAGGTCTGCCCGCGCCTCCAGCGGCTCCCCTGGTAATCAGTGAAGAAGAAGGACCGGTTCCGGCCATCGTAGAGCTTGGGTAGAAAAATCGGTCCGCCCACGGCGTAGCCGAACTGGTTCATCCGGAACGGAGGGATTGCACGCCCCGCCCCGCGGTTGAAGAACTCGTTCGCGTCAAAGGCGTCGTTGCGAAGGAACTCGAACAGCGCCCCGTGCAGTTCGTTGGTGCCGCTGCGCGTCGAAACGTTGATGACGCCGCCTCCGAACCGGCCCCACTCGGCGGACAGGTTGTTGCTCTGCACCTTGAACTCGTGTGTGCTGTCCACGTTGGGGACCGTTGTCATTACGTTCACGAACCCTGTGGTCGTCGGGATCCCATCCACCAGCACTTCGTTCGAACGGGCGCGCCCGCCGTTGATGGAGATCATCGAGTCGTCCATCATATTCACCGGGATGTCCTGGAATTGGCCGTTGCCAGTGGGCGCGACGGCAACGTTCGGAGTCAACTGGGTGAGGCGGAGCGGGCTTCTTCCGTTGAGCGGCATGTTCAGCACTTTCGCTCCGTCGATCACCTGGCCGAGAGCCGACGTGTCCTGATCGACTTGAGCGGCGTTCGCGCTCACCTCCACGGTTTCGCTGACCGTCCCGAGTTCGAGTGCGGCGTCCATGCGGACGGTCTGATCCACCGCCAACGTCAGGTTCGTCCGCGCGAGCGGGCGGAAGCCCGTCTTGGTAATGCTGACCCGGTAGAGACCGGGGGGCAGCAGCGGGAGCAGGTAATTGCCTTGCTCATTCGTGACAGCCTCCCGCTTCAATCCGGTACCGTCGTTGACCGCCGCTACGGTGGCTCCGGGAATCACCGCGCCGGAGGCGTCGGTCACGGATCCGGTAATTTGACCGGTTGTGCCTTGGCCGTACAACGCGGTGGCGCTGGTGATCAGCACGATCGCAACTGGAAGGGTTCTCATCGAAGTGTGTTGATGATCATACCTTATACAGCGGACACACCTGCGCGATGACACACTTCAGGTACAGCGTTTCCGGGACCCCCAACAGCACCGGATGATCCAGCCCCTGTGTCCGCCGCTCCAGAATCCGCAACGGCCTCCCGGCGTCCGCACCTGCCTGCCCCAGCACCTCGATCAACGCCGCTTCGCTCACCGCCTGCGAACAGGAGCACGTCACCAACACGCCGCCAGGACCCAACAGCCGCAACGCCCTCTGGTTGATCTCCCGGTAGCCCCGCAACGCCGCCTCAACACTCCCCTTCGACTTGGCGAACCCCGGCGGATCGAGGACCACCGTGTCAAAGCTCCGCCGCGCCGTGCCGTACGCCGCCAGCAGCGTGAACACGTCCGCCTCGCGAAACCGGACGTTGGTGATCCCGTTCGCCTCCGCATTGGCCTGCGCCGAGGCCAGCGCCTGCGCCGAGCTGTCCACCGCCTCAACTGACGGACACCGCCGGGCCAGATGCAGCGCGAATCCCCCCGTCGAGGTAAAGCAGTCGAGCGCGGCGCCACGGGCCAGGCGCGCCGCCGCCATGTAGTTCTCCCGCTGATCCAGGTACACGCCGGTCTTCTGGCCTTCCAAAAGGTCGACGCGCCACAGCAGGCCATTCATCCGCACCGTCACCGGACCCTCGGATACTCCATCGAGCACCCGCTTCTCCCGCGGCAGCTTCTCCAGATCCCGTACGGCGGCATCATGACGCGCCACAATCAACCGCGGCTCCAGTAACTCCGTAAGCGCCGCGCGGATCAGCGGACCGGCGCTGTCCATGCCCTGGCTCAAGAACTGCACCGCGACCGCTGGACCATAGCGGTCCACCACCAGCCCAGGCAGAAAGTCCGCCTCGGCATGGACCACCCGGTATGCCTCTTCGTCCGGATACCATCGCCGCCGCAGTGCGAGCGCCCCGCCGATCCGGTCCCGGTAGAACGCCAGGTCCGGCTCTGCCACCTTCCGGCTGAGCATCCGCAACGCGATCTGGGAGGCCCCGCTATAGTGCGCCGTACCCAGCACCTGCCCCCGTGGACCTACGACGACAACCGCCTCGCCGCCTGCTGCCTCACCGGTGCCGGCGACGTCGCTCCGGAACACCCATGGATGGCCTGAGGCGATCCGCGCGGCCCCCCGCCGGGTCACCTCGACCCGGATCATCGAAGCCGGCTGAGCGCGGCGATCCGGTCTTCCGTTCGCGGGTGCGTCGAGAACAAACCAGCCAGGAAACCGCCAATCGAAGGAGGAATGATGAACATGTGCGCCGTCGCCGGACTCGCCTCCATCGGGATGCGCTCCTTCCAGGTCTCAAGCTTCCGCAGCGCTGACATCAACCCGTCGGGTGATCCGGTGTACTTGGCGGCCGCCGCGTCGGCTCCGAATTCGCGGGTGCGGGAGATCGCCATCTGGATCACCATGGCCGCGATCGGCGCCACCATCATCATCAGGATCGCGGCAACCGGGCTCGACCCGCCCTCTTCGTCATCGGAGTGGCGCCCGCCGAAGAAAAAGCCAAGGTGCGCCACGCTCGAGATTGCCGCTCCGATCATCGCCGCGATTGAGCTCACCAGGATGTCGCGGTTCTTCACATGGCCCAGCTCGTGCGCGATCACACCCGCCACTTCGCGGTCGTCCATCAGCTCCAGAATCCCGGCGGTCACCGCGACCGAGGAATGCTGAGGATTCCGCCCCGTGGCGAACGCATTCGGCGAATGCTCGGGGATCACCCACAGCCGCGGCATCGGCAGCTCCATTCGCCGGCACAGTTCCTGGGTCATCGGACCGATCCGCGCCCAAATGTGCGGATTCTCCGACGGCGACACCGGCTGGGCCTGGTACATCGACAGCGCAATCTTCTCCGAGAAGAAGTAGCTGGCAAAGTTCATCACCAGGGCTAGCACCAGGCCGAGAATGAGACCCTGCTCTCCCGCGATCGCACGCCCGCCCACAAGCAGGATGCTCGACAGCAGCCCCAGCAGAAACACGGTCTTGAGTGAGTTCATGGAGTTTTCCCTCGCACTTCTATTCTACGCGGAAAGAGGGGCCGGACACGAGCCCGGCCCCTCGACCCTCCCTCTAGTTGGATGCAGCCAGCCGTCAGGCGGCTACGTTGACTTTCACCGATTTTGGCTTGGCCACTTCCTTCTTGCCCACCGTCACGGTCAGCGTCCCGTTGTTGTAGCTGGCGTTGAGCTTCTCCGGGTCCACCGTATCCGGAAGCGAGAAGGCGCGCACGAAGCTGCCGTAGCTGCGCTCGATCCGGTGGTAGCCCTTGCCCTCTTCCTTCTTTTCGAATTCCCGCTTCCCCTTCATGGTCAGCGTGCCGTTCTCGAAGTGGACCTCAAGGTCCTCTGGCCTCATCTCGGGGACGTCGGCCTTGAGCACGAGTTCGTGCTCGGTCTCGAAGATGTCAACCGGCGGCGTCCAGGGTTTGGCAGCTCCGCCCTCTCCGAAGAAGCGGGCGAGGGAGTCGCCGAACATGTCCAAACCGCGGTCGAAGTCGTTGAAATGACGATATTTTGCGAGCATTGTGAGTTTTCTCCTTTGACTGAATTATGTCGGCAGCGGCGATTGAGCGTCACGCCAATCGTGTGACGCTATAGCCTACAACCAAAGTATAAAATCTTAGCGTGATGTTGTCAATATATCTGCGCATAAAATGTGAGCCGACTTCGCTCATGCCCCGTGCTATGCTGTGGGACACCATGCGCCCCCTCGCTTTCCTTGCCTTGGCCTCAGTCCTCGCCGCCCAGCAAACCGCCTCACTCACCGGAACCGTCACTGACCCCTCCGGCGCCGTGATTGGCAACGCCCAGATCCGGCTATCCAACACGCTCACCGGCGAATCCTACGACTCCTTGTCCAACGCCGCAGGCGTGTACACCATCCCATCACTCCGCCCCGGCCAGTACGACCTCGCCGTCGAGGCCCCGGGATTCAAACAGTACCGCCGCACGGGCATTATCCTCGAAACCGGCCAAGCCGCCCGTGCGGACGCACCACTTGAGGTTGGCGGAACCGCGGAGCAGGTGACCGTCTCCGCCGAAGCCCCACTCCTCAGGACCGACTCCTCCTCGGTTGGAAGCGTGATCCGGCGCGAGACCATCGCCAACATGCCGCTCGTGGGACGCCGTGCGGCGGGTCTCGCACGCCTCAACGGATTCGTGGTCCAGAATGGCACCGGCGCCAACTTCGCCATGGCAGGCGGACGGGCTGACAACTCGAACTTCACCATCGACGGCGGCAACGCCCAGAACATCCTGCTCGGTGTCGCGACCCTCAACTTCGATCCACCAATCGACTCGCTCGAAGAATTCAACGTCGAGTTGTCGAACTTCAAGGCTGAGCTGGGACGCAGTGGCGGCGGCGTGGTCCAGATGACCACCCGGTCGGGAACCAACAAGTGGCACGGCACCGCCTACGAGTTCGTGCGGAATGACAAGTTTGACGCCCGCAACTTCTTCTCCGCCGGAAAGCCGGTGCTCCGCTACAATCAGTTCGGCGGCAGCTTCAGCGGCCCCATCAAACGCAACCGCTCATTCTTCTTCACCAACATGGAGGAGATCATCCAGCGCCGCCAGACGACCCGGCTGCTCAACATTCCGTCCCAGGCCGAAATCAGCGGCGGATTCGCCTTCCCCGTGTTCGATCCGCAGGCCAACTTCGCCCCGTTTGCCGGGAACACGATTCCGGTGTCGCGCCAGGACCCGGTCGGCCGCGCGGTTGCCGCGTACTATCCGGCGCCCAATGTCGCTGGCCGCCCAGCCCGGAACAACAATTTTCTGATGAACAACGGCGGCCTGAACGACACCAATGTGCTGGTCGTGCGTGTCGACCATACCCAGACCTCGCGCCACCGCTTCTATGCGCGCTACCTGCACAACATCAATCCGCAGACCCAGGAACCTGTCTTCCGCGACAGCGCCGACCAGTACGGCGAGCGCATCGACGGCGGTTACTTCAGCTTTTCGCCCACCTGGACCTTCACCCTGTCGCCAGTCACCGTCATTGAGGGCCGCTACTCCTATGACAAGCGCAAGTTCCACCCCAAAACGGCCAGCCGGGGTCTCGGGATTCCGGAAAAGATCGGACTCAAGGGCACCAATCCGCTGTATTTCCCGCGCGTGACCCTCACCGGCCTCGAACCCTTCGGCCGCGGAGAGCATGAGCGTGTACAGACGCCGATCCGCGGGGATCACTACCAGGGCAGCCTCACCCGCGTCTCCGGCAAACACACGTTGAAGTACGGCGTTGAACACCGCAAGTCGCGCAATGCCGACCTTCCCCTTGGCAGCGCCGGGGGCGTGTTCAACTTCACCAATGTCGGACCCGGGGATCCGGTTGCCGCTCTTCTTCTCGGACATGTGGCCAGCGCATCGCGGGATGAGTCGAGACAGATCATCTCGAACGGAGCCACTTGGGGCTTCTTCGCCCAGACCGATTGGAAGGTGACGCCGGCTCTCACCGTGAACTTGGGTATCCGTTATGATCTCGACATCCCGCGCTGGGAGTCCACCAACCAGCAGAACTCCTTCGACAGGGCAGCCGTGAATCCGGCGTGCAACTGTCCCGGCGCGGTCACCTGGAGCGGCCGCAACGGCTTAAGCCGGTATGCCAGCCAGTTCGACCGCAACAACTTCGGCCCTCGTGTTGGATTCGCCTGGCGCGTAAGGGACAAGTGGGTGGTGCGCGGCGGCGGATCCCTCGTCTACGTCGGCCAATATGACCAGGCCACTCCACTCGCCGTTCGCGCCGGTTTCAGCACCCAGGTGAGTCCGGTGTCGCCCGACGGTGGCCGGACCCCGGCGATTCTATTCCGTGATGGATTGCCCGCTGTCGCGGCGCCCTCCGAGGCGCTGCTGGTCCCAGGATTCGGAGCCGTGCCCATCGGACAGAACCCGCGGCTGAGCGTCGAGTTCTTCGATCCGGGGCGGCGGCGGATCCCCTATATGGAGACGTTCAACTTGAATCTCCAACGGCAATTGCCGGGCAGCATGATGTTCGAAGCCGGCTACCTCGCCACGCTGGCTCATAAGTTGACCGTTCCGGGCACGGTTACCATCAATCAGGTGGAGCCAGCGCGCATCCGCACCGGAAACGTCCAGGTGCTGCGCCCGTTCCCGCAGTTCTCTGACGTCCGTGAGCACTCACCGACGATCGGCAACTCAAACTACCACGGGGTCAACTTCCGGCTGGAGAAGCGGTACTCACGCGGGCTCCAGTTCGGCATGAACTACACCTGGTCGAAGCTGATCGACGATGTCAACGCGCGGAACGAGCTTGGCGGCGCGGCCGCGATCGCGGATGTGTACAACCGGCGGGCCGACCGTGGGCTTGGCGGAAGCCATGTCGGCCACCGGTTTATCGGCCACACCGTATGGGATGTGCCCGTGGGCAAGGGGAAGGCAGTCGCGATCTCCAATCCCGCCCTCGACGCAGTCATCGGCGGCTGGTCCACTGGCGTGATTCTCGAGTTCCGCACCGGGCCGCCGTTCGGCGTGGTCGAGCAGAACGCGGCCGCGATCTACCCGACAGCCTCCGCCGTCCGTTCAAATGCGACCGGACCCTATAGCCGGAACGGGAACTGGCGTGGGAATGTGCTCGCCCAGCCCTACTTCAACACCGCCGTATTCACCGCCCCGCCCGCATTGACCTTTGGAACTCTCGGCAGGACCATTGCCGCTGGCCCTGGAGCGGCAATCGGCGACCTATCCATCCTCAAGGACTTCTCCTTCCCCTGGGAAGGACACAAGCTCCAGTTTCGTTGCGAGATGTTGAATTTCATCAACCACGCCAACTTCGCCCTGCCGAACGGCAATCGCGGAAACGCGGCGTTTGGGCGCATCAGCACCTTGGCCGGCGGCAACCAGGCGAGGATCATCCAGCTCGGCCTTCACTACCGGTTTTAGCTGTGATACGGTAGGCATCACGCATAGCGGGCGCATCATTCTCGCCGCGATCGCCATCCGCCTCACAAGGTCATCGGCAATTTCTACTCAACTGGGTATCCCCTTGACTCAGCCGACCCCAACCTGTAGATTTGGACTGTGGAGGACTACCCGCGAACCATCCAGGAGTTCGAGGAGCGGTTTTCG
>VFZX01000038.1 GCA_016871015.1 Acidobacteriota bacterium
TGCCTGCCAATCTTCGATAAACTCGACCTTGCTGTCCATGCGGCTCACCTCTCGCCAGGGCATCCCCCAGCTTAACCGCTGTCCCCCGGTTACCCTTCGTTTGTGTCAACCGCCCACCGGCACACTTGTCAAGGATGTCTCCGGTTCGCACACGGCTGCGCGCTCGGCGTAATCGATCGCGGAGGCTCTCAGCGGACGGTCCCGCGAGATGTAGACGATGTCGGGATCCTGCGCCAGCGCGCTGATGGCGTTGGCCGGAATCCGGAGCGCGTGCCCTTTGATCGAACTGAGGCGGTGCTTCAATTGAGCTCCGCGGGCGTTGGCGCGGGCCTCCGCCTGTGCCCCAGGGTCACTTTTGTACTGGACGATCACGTCCACCAGTTGACCAGGAGAATCACTTAGGTCGTTTGAGACCTTCGGCCCTGCGAGTAAAGCTCCACTCATGGCGGCGAGCACCGCAGTGATAGTAAAAATATTCATGGCTGCTGCTGACAATGCACGCCATGCGCCAGAACGTCATCGTTGAAAATTCAGACGGTTACGGGGGAAGCCAACGCAGCAGGCCGACAAAGTGTCCCGTGCAAACCGACAAAATGGCCGGTGAATCCT
Organism: Acidobacteriota bacterium; assembly: GCA_016871015.1. Lineage (GTDB taxonomy): Bacteria > Acidobacteriota > Terriglobia > Bryobacterales > Bryobacteraceae > SYLY01. The sequence goes on from VFZX01000038.1 coordinate 610, forward strand.
ACAACCGGCAGATCAACAACTCGCGCTCGTAGACCAGTTCCTTCGGCAGGTGGTCGTGAAGGTCGATGAACAGCTCTTCGTGTCCCAGTACTTCCGTCCGCCATGCGTTCCGGTCAAACGCCTGAAGCTCGTCGAACTTCTCGCGGGGAAAATCAAGTCCGGACCATTCGATGTCGTCATAGCGCGGCATCCACCCGATGGGTGTCTCCCGCGACAGCGACCGGCCATGGGCCCTGTCGACGATCCACTTGAGCACTCGCATGTTCTGCCCGAACCCGGGCCAGATGAAGTTGCCCTCCGAGTCCTTACGGAACCAGTTGACATGGAACACGCGCGGCGTTTCGCTCAACGAGCGCTGCATCTTGATCCAATGCCGGAAGTAATCGCCCATGTGATAGCCGCAGAACGGCAGCATCGCCATGGGGTCGCGGCGGACCTTGCCGATCGTCCCCGCCGCCGCCACCGTCATTTCCGAACCCATCGTCGCGCCGGCGTAGACGCCCGCGCCCCAGTTGAACGCCTGGAACACGAGCGGCATCGTCGTGGCGCGGCGTCCGCCGAAGATGATCGCGCTAAGCGGCACTCCTTCGGGATCCTCCCAGGCCGGATCGATGGTCGGGCACTGCGATGCGGGCGCCGTGAAGCGCGCATTGGGATGCGCGGCTTTCGCGCCGGTTTCACGGGCGATTTGCGGGGTCCAGCGGTTGCCCTGCCAGTCGATGCACTCGGCCGGCGGATCATCGGTCATACCCTCCCACCAGACGCCGCCCTCCGGTGTCAATGCGACATTGGTGAAGACGGTATTGCGCCGGAGCGTCGCCATCGCATTCGGATTGGTCTTGTCCGAAGTGCCCGGCGCCACGCCGAAGAATCCCGCCTCGGGATTGATCGCGCGCAGCCGTCCCGATGCGTCCGGCTTGATCCAGGCGATGTCGTCGCCCACGGTCCAGACCCTCCAGCCCTCGAAGCCCTCGGGCGGGATCATCATCGCGAAGTTGGTCTTCCCGCAAGCACTCGGAAACGCCGCTGCGACGTAGGTCTTCTCGCCGCCGGGACTCTCCACCCCGAGGATCAGCATGTGCTCGGCCATCCAGCCTTCATCGCGGGCGATGTTAGAGGCAATCCGCAACGCAAAGCACTTCTTGCCGAGCAGCGCGTTGCCGCCGTATCCGGATCCGTACGACCAGATCTCGCGCCGTTCGGGGAAGTGGACGATGTACTTTTCCTTGTTGCACGGCCAGGGAACATCCGCTTGGCCCGGCGCAAGAGGCGCGCCCACCGTGTGCATGCACGGCACCACGCGCTTGGAGTCGCGGTCGATCTCGCGGAAGACTTCGATGCCGGTGCGCGCCATGATCCGCATGTTGACCACCGCGTACGGCGAGTCGGTCAACTGGACCCCGATCTGCGACATCGGAGATCCGATCGGGCCCATACTGTAGGGCAGCACATACATCGTGCGCCCGCGCATTGCGCCCTCGAACAGCGACTTCAGCTTGCGCCGCATCTCGTCGGGATGCACCCAATTGTTCGTCGGTCCGGCATTGTCCTTGGAATAGGAGCAGATGAACGTGCGGTCTTCGACCCGCGCGACATCGCTCGCATCCGACCGCGCGTAGTAGCAGCCGGGCCAAAGGTCCTGGTTCAGCCGGATAAACGTGCCGCTTTCGACCATCTGCTGGCAGAGCTGATCATTCTCCTGACGCGACCCATCCACCCAGTGAATCGCGGCGGGCTGGGTCAACTCCGCCATTTTGTCCACCCATCTCAGCAGGTGCTTGTTCGCCGCGAGCGGGACAGAAGTGTCCCGCCCAAATCGAGGATCAATTGGCATGGATAAGCTTCTAGTTTAGCGAGCCGCTCATCGCCCGGTCGAATTCATCCATCTCGTGGCGGCTCCCCATGATGAGGGGAGTGCGCTGGTGGATGGCCGTGGGCTGGATGTCCAGGATCCGGCCGTAGCCATTGCTGGCGCGCCCGCCGGCCTGTTCGGCGAGGAAGGCGAGCGGATTGGCCTCGTAGAGCAGACGGAGCTTTCCGCGTGGATTGTCGCGGGTGGGTGGATAGAGGAAGACGCCGCCCTTGAGCAGAGTCCGGTGGAAGTCAGCCACGAGCGAGCCGATGTAGCGGGAGCTGTAGGACTGTTGCCGCAGGCGCGCCAGGTAGCTGCGGTAGGCGAGCGGAAAGCTGTCCGCATTGGCTTCGTTCACTGAATAGTACCGGCCGCTGTCGGGCATCATCACGCGGTCGTAGCTGAGCACGAACGCGCCGACGTCAGGGTCGAGCGTGAATCCGTACACGCCCTGGCCCGCCGTGTAGACGAAGATCGTCGACGAGCCGTAAACGACGTAGCCGGCCGCCACCTGCTCGTACCCTGGTTTGAGCAGGGGCTCGTCCGGTGAGTCGCGCCGGAAGATGGAGAAGATGGTGCCGACGCTCACGTTCACATCAATGTTCGAGGAGCCATCGAGCGGATCGAACACGATGACATACTTGCCGGATTCCGAACGGTCGATCGTCAAGGGCTGCTCGTTTTCCTCCGACACCAGCACGGCCACGCTTTCCCGCGGACTCAGGCAGTGCAGGAGTGCCTGGTTGGCGAACACATCCAGCTTCTGCTGGGTTTCGCCCTGGACGTTTACTTCGCCGGCCGTGCCGAGGATATCGACCAGTCCCGCGCGGCGGATCTTGGCCTGGATCATCTTGGTGGCGAGCGTGATCCCGCTCAACAGCGATGAGAACCGGCCGCGCGCTTCCGGAAACAGGTCCGATTGCTGCTGAAGAATGTGCTGCTGCACCGTGACGATCATCGCGAGCTTGAAGGATAGCAGGAATTATTCCGGTCCAGACCGTGATGTATGATTGTGCCTATGAAACTGACACTTGCACTGTTTGCTCTGACACTCTGCGCGCCGGCCGTGGCGCAGAAGCAGGTTTTGGAAACGAGGGAAGCGGGCGCCGCAACGGGGAACCGCGGCTTTGACCGCCTGGTCCGCGAGATCCGGCATGAGCTGATCATGTTGCCGTTCCTGAGTGTGTTCGACGATCTGTCGTTCCGCGTGGAAGGATACAACGTGACGTTGATGGGGTCGGTGACGCGGCCGACACTCAAGTCTGATGCCGAAAACCGGGTGAAGAAGATCGAGGGTGTCGAGAAGCTGGTGAACAATATCGAAGTATTGCCGCTTTCGCCAATGGATGACCGGATCCGTGTCGCCACCGCGCGCATGGTGTTTGGACATCCGTCGCTCAACCGCTACGGGATCCAGGCCATCCCGCCCATCCGCATCATCGTCAAGAACGGGAACGTGAGCCTGGAAGGCATTGTGGCCAACGAAACCGACAAGAATATCGCGGGAATCGAGGCCAACGGCGTGCCGGGCGTGTTCAAAGTGACCAACAACCTGCGCGTCGAGCAGCAACAGCAGAAGAAGAAATAGCCGGTGGCGGTCAACATCACCCGCGCGATCGTGGGATTCGCGCTGCTGGTCTTCTGCGGTGTGTGGATTCCGCTGAAGCGCGGTTGGGAGGCGCTCGATCCGTACCTGCTGTGCGCCTATGCTTTGGCTGGGGCGTTGTTTGCGGCGAACGCTCCGTTCCGGCTGGTTGGAGCGTGGCTGTTCGGCGCGGCGGCTTCGTTCCTGGTGCTGATCCTGGCGATCGGGACGGTGAACTGGACCAGCGCGGCGCCCAAGCTGCTCGTGCCGTCGCGCGAGGTGCTGTTCCAATTGGCGGTGGTCAGCCTGTCCGCGCCGCTGGTTGCGGCGGCTCTCGCGCGTGTCGTGAGGCCGGTACCGTTACGCCTGCTGATGTTGGCGGGCGCCTGGCTTTTCATCCGGCAGCCTGCTCACGAAGCGCTGGGTTCGGTCGCGCGATGGCTTCCGGTGGGTGCGGCCGGAGCCGTTCTGATCGCGCGGAAATACGGGCGAAAGTGATATCCTGACGGTTTGATGCCATCGATCGATGTGCCGGTCCGCAATGGCGGATTCGGTCAGACCTCACGGCGCGACAATTGGTGGCTCGCGCCGCTGCTCACCTTCATCGGACTGGGCGCCTTTGTTCTGTACGCGAACGTCCGGGTCTTTCAGGGAGACCACTACCATTTCGGCCCGTACCTTTCGCCGTTCTATTCGCCGGAAATCGTCGGTCCGTCGCCACACGCATGGTTTCAAGTGGCGGCGCGGCCCGCGTGGTGGCCCGGATTCCTGCCCTTCAGCGCGGCGCTGCTGGTGATGTGGGCGCCGGTCGGATTCCGGATGACCTGCTACTACTACCGCGGCGCCTACTACAAGGCTTTCTGGGCCGATCCGCCGAACTGCTCCGTGGGCGAGCCGCGCAAGAGCTATTGGGGCGAACGCTCCTGGCCGCTGGTGATTCAGAACATCCACCGGTACTTCCTCTATTTCGCGCTGATCTTCATCGGGATCCTGGCTCATGACGCATGGAAAGCGTATTGGTTCGCGGACGGATTCCACGTGAACGTGGGCAGCCTCGTGATGACCCTGAACCCGATTCTGCTGGGCGGCTACACGCTCGGCTGCCACTCGTTCCGGCATTTGATCGGCGGAGGGATGGACGAGATTTCAAAGTCCCCGAGCCGCGCGGCGGCCTATGATTGCGTCACGTGTCTCAACAAGAAGCACATGGTCTGGGCCTGGTGCAGCCTGGTGTGGGTCGCGTTCTCAGACGTCTACCTGGTACTGTGCTCGACCGGCGTCTGGCAGGACAGGAGGATCTTCTAGGTGGCCTCCTACGAAACTTTCGAACACGACGTCCTGGTGATCGGCGCCGGCGGAGCGGGACTTCGCGCGGCGGTGGAGGCATCGGCGGCGGGAACCAAGGTCTGCGTGGTGAGCAAGTCGCTGCTCGGCAAAGCGCACACGGTGATGGCTGAGGGCGGCATGGCGGCGGCAATGGCCAATGTCGATGACCGCGATTCCTGGCGGGTCCACTTCGCGGACACGATGCGTGGCGGACAGTACTTGAACAACCCACGGATGGCCGAGATCCACGCCAAGGAAGCGCCGGACCGGGTCCGGGAGCTCGAAGCCTGGGGCGCGTTGTTTGATCGCACGAAGGACGGCCGGATCCTGCAGCGGAACTTCGGCGGACACCGGTATCCGCGCCTCGCCCACGTGGGCGACCGCACGGGACTGGAGATGATCCGCACCCTGCAGGATCATGGAGTCCACCAGGGGATCGATTTCCAGATGGAGATCACGATCGTCACGCTGCTCAAGGACGGTGACCGCATCGCCGGCGCGATGGGTTATGACCGCGAGCGCGGGCGGTTCAAGGTCTACCGTGCGAAGGCCGTCGTGCTCGCCACGGGCGGCATCGGACGCGCCTATCAGATCACGTCGAACTCGTGGGAGTACACGGGCGACGGCCAGGCGCTCGCCTATCACGCTGGCGCGAAGCTCCTCGACATGGAGTTCGTGCAGTTCCATCCAACCGGGATGGTGTGGCCGCCGTCGGTGAAGGGAATCCTGGTGACGGAGGGCGTACGCGGCGAAGGCGGAGTGCTGCGCAACAACAAGGGCAGGCGCTTCATGTTCGACGACATTCCGGAGAACTACCGCTCGTCGACGGCGGATAACGAAGAAGAAGGCTGGCGCTATGTCACCGGTGACAAGAGCGCGCGGCGTCCGCCGGAGCTGCTGACGCGCGATCACGTGGCGCGCTGCATTGTGCGCGAGGTGCGGGAGGGACGCGGGAGTCCGCATGGCGGCGTGTTCCTGGATATCTCCTGGATCAAGGAGAAGGTCCAGAACGCGCCGGAGCACATCAAGAAAAAGCTCCCGAGCATGTACCACCAGTTCAAGCAGCTCGGCGACATCGACATCACCAAGGAGCCGATGGAGGTGGGACCGACAACGCACTACGTGATGGGCGGCGTGCGCGTGGACGCGGATTCGCAAATGTCGTGCGTGCCGGGCCTGTTCGCGGCGGGTGAGTGCGCGGCCGGATTGCATGGAGCCAACCGCCTGGGCGGAAACTCGCTGTCGGACCTGTTGGTGTTCGGCAAGCGCGCCGGTGAGTTTGCGGCCAAGCACGCCAAGTCCGTGTCGATGCCCAAACTCGACAGCCCGCAGGTGGAGGCGGCGGCCAAGGCGGCAGTGGCTCCCTTCGAGCGCCAGGGCGGCGAGGGTCCCTATCAGATCCAGCAAACGCTTCAGGACAACATGCAGCAGCTCGCCGGAATCGTCCGCCGTGAGGACGAGATGACGCGGGCGCTCGAACTGATCGCCTCATTGAAAGCGAAGGCGGCGAACGTATCGGTGTACGGAAACCGCGAGTACAACGCGGGCTGGCACACGGCGATGGATCTCGACAGCCTGTTGACGGTGTCGGAGGCGGTGGCTCGCGCCGGACTGATGCGTAGAGAAAGCCGCGGCGGCCACTTCCGGGACGATTTTCCTGGCAAGGACAACGAGTGGGGGCAATACAACATCGAGATCAGCAAGGCGGCCGATGGCTCGATGCGCGTGGAGCGTGTGCCGATCGTTCCGATGACCGGGGAGCACCAGAAGATCGTCGAGGAGAACAAGTAGCATGGCGAACGCGACATTCCGCATCTGGCGGGGAGACAAGTCCGGCGGCGGCTACAAGGATTACCCGATCGAGACGTCCGAGGGGATGGTGGTGCTCGACGCGGTGCACCAGATCCAGGCGTCGCAGGCGAATGACCTGGCGGTGCGGTGGAACTGCAAAGCGGGCAAATGTGGATCTTGCTCGGCGGAAGTCAATGGGTTCCCGAAGCTGATGTGCATGACCCGGCTGAACACGCTGGATCTCACCCAGCCGGTGACCGTGCAGCCGATGCAGACGTTCCCGGTGATCCGGGACCTGGTCACCGACGTTTCCTGGAACTACGAAGTCAAGAAGACGATCCAGAAGATGAAGACGCGCAAGCCGGACGCCTCCGATGGCACGTGGCGGGTGAACCAGCGCGATGTCGACCGGCCGCAGGAGTTCCGCAAGTGTATCGAGTGTTTCCTGTGCCAGAACGTCTGCCACGTGTTGCGCGAACACCAGATGTTCAGCGAGTTCGTTGGTCCGCGGTTCTTTGTGTATGCGGCGGCGCTCGAAATGAATCCGGTCGACGCGGCGGACCGTGTGGCGGACTTGAAGGACAAGCACGGAATCGGGCTGTGCAACATCACCAAGTGCTGCACGCATGTGTGTCCGGAAGAGATCAAGATCACCGACAACGCGATCATTCCGCTGAAGGAGCGGGTGGTGGATGAGTTCTTCGATCCGGTCCGGAAGCTGTTCAAGATGTTCAAAGGTTAACGGGGCCGCGCTGCCGCGGCCCCATTGAGAACCACCCGGCTGAAGCTCTAGAAGATCTGGAAGTTGCGCACGGACATCGCTGCCGGGCTGGGTGGGGGTGCACACGATATGCAAGTGGGGCCGTCGCTGAACCAGATCGAGACCAGGACGAGCCCCGATGCCGGGTGGATGTAGTTCGCCAGCGTGCCCGGGAAGATGGGCGTGACGATCGGTGATCCGTACGCCGTCGACACTCCGTGCATAGGCCCGAATCCCATTCCGTTGGCAAGAGTGACCCAGGTACGGTTGGCGAAGTCGTAGACCGCGAAGCCTGCGGTGCCGCTCCGCGCCGCTGCCGCCTCGAACTGGAACCGGACCGGTGAACCGGCGTTGGCCCGGTTTGCCGCGATGACGAGCGATTTCGTGAAGCTGACTCCGGCGGATCCGTTCAGCCCACCCTGCAGAGCCGCGGGCGTCGCGCCAGCCGGACTTGTCAGGTGGCCCTCGTCAAGCGCGGTCATTCCGGCAGCCTTGCCCGCCGTGGCCGTGCCGGCCGGGAACGCATACACGCTGTCGATCATGAGCGCCTGATCGTAGAGCGGGTTGTGGAATGCGAGCCGGGACAGCGTATTGACGGTTGGAACCCAAACGTTGGTCTGCCAGGGACCCGGAGTCCAAGACGGGTTGGAGGGTGTCGGTAGCGAAGGTGGCATCGAGAAGACGGCGCTCGTGCTGGGGGTGTTGCTGACTCCGTCGAAGTAGGTTGCGTTAAACGTGGTGGGGAGGCCCAGTGTCGAGCGCATGGGAGCAGACCGGAACAGCACGACCATGCGCCCATACCATGACGACCCGTGTTGGGAAACATGTCCGTACGTGGGCAAGTAGGCCGTCTGGCGGCTGGAATCCCACGATCCCGTAGGCCCGTATGAGGGACCGGCCTGAATCTTATTGAGGTAAAAATAGTCCCATTGGCCCGGTCCGGCGTGCATCTCCGGATTGGCCGCGAGGTTTTGAGAATAGAGATCTCCAGGCGCCAGGACGGCGGCGGCAAGGGCGGTGCAGGTCAGAGTGCGAAAAGTCATTGAATTTCTCCTTTTGGATCGCTGTCTGAGTAGGCACGCGCACAAAACCCGGTAAAAGGTTCATGAGTACCGGTACTTTTTTGCAGTACCCGGCTGGGCGGAACAGGCCATCGGCGTCGCGGATCGCTCCCCACGACAGTCGATAGCCGAAGCCGGCCTTGAGCCTACCTGTATGGTTCACCACCATCGGGCGAGTACATCGCCGCGATGCGCGGGTTGTGTTCGGGCGGGCCGGGCACCACCTCCACGATGCGTCCGAGTGCGGGTGAGCAGATCGCGGATCGTGAGACGGCGGCTCTTGCCGGACTTCGTACCTGATCATGACCACGAGTCCGGCGATGGTGATGGCGAGGAAAATTGCGAGCATGGGCGAATTCCGCGATAGTACAATCAAACTTCGCCCTCTGCATGTCCCTGCCCGAATCCGCGTCGGCTTTTTTGGAGACCCAGGCGGCGCGGGTTCGCGCACTGAAGAAAAAGCAGCGCGTCGTTTTTCCGGAAGGCGGTGATCCGCGCATCATCGAGGCCGCCGCCCGGCTTGCGCGCGAGTCGCTGGTGGCGCCCATGCTGGTGGGAGCCAGGCCCACGGACGCGCCTGACGGTGTCGAGTTCGTGGAGCCGTCAGACAAATACGCCCCGCTTTATCACGAACGGCGGCGTGCCAAGGGAGTATCGGCTGTCGAAGCTGCGCAGATCGCGCGCCGGCCGCTCTACTTCGCATGCCTGATGGTGGCGGCGGGCGACGCCGATGGATTCGTGGGCGGCGCGGCGAACTCAACCGGCGACACCGTACGCGCGGCGCTGCATGCGATCGGGACGCAGCCCAAGGTGCGCACCGTTTCGACATTCATGATCCTGTGCGTGCGCGACCGTTCCTATGGCCACCAGGGGCTGCTGGCCATCGCCGATCCCGCGATGGTGATCCAACCCACATCGGTCGAATTGGCCGAGATCGCGCTGTCAACCGCGGGGAGCGTGCGCGCGCTGCTGGGGATCGAACCCGTTGTCGCGATGCTTTCGTTTTCGACCAAGGGCAGCGCGCGGCACAAGGAAGTCGACCGGGTCCTCGAAGCGTACCGGATCGTTCAGGCGCGGAATCCGGATCTGCACGTGGATGCCGAACTGCAGGCTGACGCCGCGTTGGTACCGGCGGTCGGACGGTCGAAGGCTCCGGGGTCCACGGTTGCCGGGCGCGCGAACACGCTGATCTTCCCCGACATCAATTCGGCCAACATCGGCTACAAGCTGGTGGAGCGGCTCGGTGGCGCCGCGGCGTTCGGACCCTTTCTTCAAGGGCTGGCCAAGCCGGCGAACGACCTGTCGCGCGGATGCTCGCCAGGAGATGTGTATGGCGCCGCGCTGGTGACCGCGCTGCAGTCCGCCGGGAACACGCCGTGACGCTGCTGCCGTTTCCGCTGGTCTATCACGAGCGCTATGATCTGCGCCTGGGCAGCCACGTCTTTCCAGCGCAGAAGTACCGGCTCATCCGTGAGCGGCTGCTGGCGGACGGCGCCGCGGATGAGGCTGACTTCCTGGAGCCGGCGCCGATCCTCGACGAGCAGCTTCATCTGGTTCACGACCGGGGATGGATCCAGCGGCTCAAGTTCGGGACGTTGAGCTACCACGAGATCGTCAAGCTGGAGATTCCGTACTCGCGCCACGTCGTCGACGGGTTCTGGCTGGCGGCGGGCGGGACCCTGCTGGCCGCGCGAAAGGCGCTGGATACGGGCGTCGCGTTCAATATCGGCGGCGGGTTCCATCATGCGTTCCACGGCCACGGCGAGGGATTCTGCGCGATCAATGACGTGGCGGTTGCGATCCGTGTGCTGCAGCAGGAAGAGGCGGTCGGCACGGCGGCAGTGCTCGATTGCGACGTGCATCACGGGAACGGAACCGCGGCGATCTTCGCCGGAGATCCCGCCGTCGATACGATCTCGCTGCACCAACTCAACAACTATCCGTCCGAGAAGCCGGCGTCGTCGATTGACATTCACCTGGATGACGGCGCGGGCGACGAGGAGTACCTGAAGAGGTTGCGCGAAGTGTGTGGCACGGTCCTGCCGCACAGGCCGGACCTGCTGGTCTACGTGGCCGGAGCGGATCCCTACTGCGAAGACGAGTTGGGCGGGCTTTCGCTGACGCTCGACGGTTTGCGCGCGCGGGACCGTTTGGTGTTTGAGTCCGCTCGGGAATACGGAGTTCCGGTGGCCGTCGTGCTTGCGGGTGGTTATGCCGCGAAGACCGAGGACACCGTTACCATCCACTGCAACACGGTGCTAGCCGCCCGCGATTGCCGCGCGAATGTGATATCGTGACGGCGATATGACCAAGCGAGACTTCCTTACAACCACCGCCGGTCTGGCCCTGTCCGGCGCCGCGTTTGCGCAATCCGCCGCCAACCGTGGCGTCGCGGGCAAACCCGCGGGAACGAAACGGATGGCCAGGACCAAGAAGCTGTTCAAAGCCCCGGACGGATTTCCGAACGCGCTTGCCGCGACGCCCGAAGGGCTTTGGATCGGCGAGCAGAAGATGTCGGGGGCTAATGCCAGCCGGTACAAGCTGCCGGAGCCGAAATCGCTCAATGAGTCGGCCTGGCTTGTCGACTGGAAGACCGGCAAGGTCCTCAAGACGGTGACCACGCCATCGCGCAACACGAGCGGGATGGCGGTGGGCGGAGGCTACGTGTGGATGATCGCCAACGCGCCGCCACAAGGTGTGTTCCAAGTGGACATGAATTCGAAGCTCGTCAGCCACCGCCAGATTCCACTGGGCGGACCCGATGGCGGCGGCAGCCACGGCGGGCAGTGGCATCAGGGGAAGCTCTGGATCTCATCGTTGCGGTTGCGCGGGAATCTCCGCGTCGATCCGCATACCTGGCAGCCCGAGTTCATGATTCCGTTCTATCAGGCGCCGGACCGTGTCCGTTACCACGACATCACCTTCGACCCCGATGGCTCGATGTGGCAGGTGGTGGGTAATGACAGCAAGCGGTACCCCGAGTTCCGCCCCTGTCTCGCACGCTACGACACCGCCACGGGACGGGTGCTCGAAACAGTCGACTTCGAGCCCGGCTCCTGCGATCCGCACGGGCTGGCGATGCACGAGGGCAAACTGTACGGCTGCGATGCGGGCATCCATCCGGGCTGGCCGAACAACGACAGTCCGACGGCGGGCTGGATTTTTCAGATCGATCTCGTCTGAGCGGGACGGAGCCGGAACGCAGCGGCGAGGATCCACGCGGCCTTCACGCAACGGAAGACCACGGTGACCCACGCCGCACCCTCGGCCCCGTGGCGCGGGATCATCCACGCATAGCCGGCGATGAGGAAGAGCGCAATCGCCAGGTCGAACCGGACGAATGTGCGAGGCGAGTAGAACAGCAGATAGCTGACCGCGAGCGGGAACAGCAGCGCGGAGGCGAAGGCTCCGGGCAGCAGAATGCGTAGCGCTGGGATCGCGGGGGCGTAACGCGCCGGGAACAGGGACTCGATGATGCCGGGCAGCACGGCGAGCGAGGCGGCGAGCAACAGCGCAGCGGCCGGAATCGCAGCAGCGTGAAATCGCCGGAAGAAGCCGCGGAACACTCCTGCCTGGACACGCGGCACGATGCCCGGACTGAATACGTTGGCGAGATAGCTCGCCACCAGCTCAGGGACCATCGCAATCGTGTTGGCCGCGCTGTAGATCCCGAGCTCCGCCGGTGTTGACCAGTAGCGAAGCGCGAGGATGTCGGCGCGCGACAACGTGGTTCCCGTACCGGTGGCGAGCAGCGTCTCGCGCAGGAACTGGAGCAGGGCCCGCATCGCCTCGGCCAACCCAGTCTGCGCGAACGGACGCCGCGCCGGATAGAGCGCGAGCGCCGCCACGGGTGCGGCCGCGTAGGCCGTCAGCAGGACCCATACCCGTTGCTCGCCGCTCCACAGCAGCGTGATCAGTACCCCGCACCGGACTGCGACATGGATCAGCTCCGCGGCGCCGAAGCGTTCAAACTGCTTACGGATCTGGAAGTGCGTCTGCACCGACCGCAGCAACAGGATCGCGCCGGTGGCGGCCGCGCTCATCGCGTATTCGCGGCCCAACAATAGTGCCGGCAGGAGAATCACCAGCGCGAACGCCGCCTTCAGCAAAGCGCCCGCGGACTCGGCAGCGGTGAACCGGCGTGCGGGCGGGTCCGGCGATTCGCGAATCACGCCGAGATCCACCGCCGACCCTAGCAGTCCGTCGATCAGCACGATCAGCGTGGTGCAAAAGGAAAAGCCCCCGAATTGCTCCGGGGGCAAGGCGCGGACCGCGATCAGGTTCAGCGCGAAGGTGTGCAGCCCTCCGATCAGCTTGGGCAGGAAAACCCAGAGGAGGGCGCGCACGCTACCGCTTCTTGATCGAGTTCATGTAGGCCATGACCTTGAGGATCACGTCGTTCGGTACACGTCCGGCATAGGGCTGCATGGCTCCCGTGCCGCCCGCGTAGATCACCTCGAAGGTTCCGATGTCGGTGCTCACGCGCGGGTGATTGTACTGGCCATCCACAAGGTTTGAACCAATGCGGCCGGTGCCGTCCTCCAGATGGCAGCCCGCGCAATTCTGGACGTAGGCGGCTTTGCCTTCGGCGATTGCTCCCGGGTTCCCGTTGTAGGGATTCCGGCCCGTTTCGCGGAACTGGCGGACCTGCGGCTGGAGGCTCGCGTCCGGCGCGCTGTTGAAATCGAGGGCGGTGTTGTCGAGTGGATGGCGGAACACGCGGTCGTTCGACGACACCTGGGAGACGCCCTTCGGAATCGTGCGGGCGGTCTGTGCGCCCGGCGGAACCTGATCGGCGGACACGACGCGCCACAGCGTTCCCGGAGGATTGCCGGTAGCGCCGCGGTCCGATGTGTAGAAGCAATTGCAATTTACCGCGAGCACGTTGCCCTGTTCGTCGTAGCCGCCGGCGGTGAACTGGAGGTTGGTGTGCAGCAGCTCTTCCAACTGCCACTTGCTGCCGTCCCAACCGAGTCCGAACACGCGCCCCGAGCACCAGTCGCCCACGAGGTAGACGCCGTTCATGCCGCCGTAGTTGGCGACTCCGAGTCCTTCGACCGAGCATCCCCAGCCGTCCTTCAAGGGCGGCGCGCCAGGATACGGATTCTCGTGCGGATACTCGGCGGCGGGGTAGAGTCCGACCTGCGCGCACTTGTCGTCCGGACCGGTCATTGGGAAGCACTTGGTTCCGTTCAGCTTCGGCCAGCCATAGTTCTCGCCGCCCTTGCTTGCGCGGGGCTGGTAGATGATTTCTTCCCAGTGGTTCTGGCCGACGTCGGCGATGTAGAGGTCGCCGGTCTTCTGGTCGAATGAGAATTCGTACGGGTTGCGGACTCCGTACGCCCAGATCTCGGGCCGTCCGCGCGTCTTGATCTTCGAGAAGTCGAGCTCGGAGATTCCGAACAGCGACATCAGGCGCTCGGCATTCGCGCCATAGAACGGATTCGACGGTGGAATCTTGTAGGGAACCTTGTCGTTGTCCTGGGTATTCACGTCGATGCGCAGGATCTTGCCGAGCCACGAACTCAAGTCCTGTCCGGCTTCAAGCGGATCGCCTTCCCATCCGCCGTCGCCGCTGGCGATGTACAGGAAGCCGTCGGGTCCGAATTCGATCTGTCCGCCGTTGTGGTTGTAGTAGGGCTGCTCGATCCGCATCAGGACCTTGGCGGTGGTGCGGGTCCGTTCCGGCGTGAGGAAATTGGGACTCCTCGGGTCCGCCTGGAAGCGCACGATGACGCCGTCGCCGTTGAACGGGAGCGACGCGTAGTGAACGTAGAAGTAGCCGTTGGTGCGGAATTGGGGATGGAAGGCGACGGAGTAGAGTCCCTGCTCGACGAATCCGGTTTGGACGTCGGAGCCCAAGGGGTTGAAGTTGGTCAGGTCGAGGAAGGGTTCCTTCTGGACTGTGCCATCGCGCCGCACCACGCGAATTTTGCCCAGGCGTTCGACCACGAAAATGCGGCCCGAACCGTCATTGGCGCTGGCGGCGTTGGTGGGATCGAGGAATCCGTCAGCGATCTTCACGAGCGCGATCTTCGGATTTCCGGGGAGCTTTCCACCGGGGCGCGCAACCTCAGCGGGTGTGCGGGGCACTCGTCTGGCCTGGTTGCCTTGCGCCAAAAGCAAGAGCGGAACAGCGAGGATCAGGAGATGTCGGGTTCGAAAACGCATCAGGCCATTGATACAGCATTTGGGGAGGGGAATTCAAGTCCGGTCTGAAAATGAGGTAGAGTAGTGCGACCATGCGCAGAAGAGAGATGTTGTATGCAGCGGGCGGCGGACTGCTTTCGCCCGCGTCCCTGGCCGCGATGCAGGTGGGACGCGCAGCGCCGTCCTCGTCGAAAAAGATCCGGCTGGGCATCGTGGGCGGCGGGTTCGGCACGCAGTTCTCGTTCCACGAACATCCCAACTGCACCGTCACCGCGGTCACCGATCTGCGTGCCGACCGCCGCGCCCGAATGCAGCAGGTGTTCCGGTGCGACACCGCGTATCCATCGTATGAGGAGATGCTCAAGCAGGAGAAGCGGCTCGACGCCGTCGCCATCTTTTCCGGCGCGCTCGACCATGTGAAGCACGTCGAGGCGGCAATGAACCGCGGACTGCACGTGTATTGCGCCGTTCCGACCTGCCAGACGCTGGATGAGGCGGCGCGGCTCAAGTCCGTTGTGGAGCGCACGGGGCTCAAGTACATGCTCGGCGAGACGAGCTACTACCGGCCGGGCTGCATCCACGCCCGCCACTTGCATGACTCGGGTGCGCTCGGCGAGATCTTCTATTCCGAGATCAACTACTACCATGACCGCGGTGATCTGGGCGAGCTTGTCGAGAACAAGAAGACGCGTTTCTACGAGCCTGATGGCTCACGGTCCTGGCGCTGGGGACTCGCGCCCATGCAGTACCCCACACACTGCCTCGGATTCGTGGTGGGTGTGACGCGCGAGCGGATCCGGTCGGTGTCGGCGCTCGGATGGGGGTCGCAGCATCCGTACTTGACGGAGAACCGGTACAAGAATCCGTATTGGAACGAGAGCGCGTTGATGGAGACGGACAAGGGCCACATGGTCCGCTGCAACGTCTTCTGGCTGGTGGGTGAGGATGGTGAGCGCGCCAATTGGTACGGGTCGAACGGGACGCTGTACATGGCCAACACCGGCCGGCATGGCGACCTGTTCCAGAAGCGGCTGTCCAAGGCCGAGGCGGTGAAGTATCCGGACTACCTGCAGGACAAGATGATCCCGCCGTCCATGCGCCATGCGTCGGGACACGGCGGGTCGCATGTGTTTTTGTCGGCGGAGTTCATCAATGCGTTGGTGGAGGATCGCAAGCCGGTGATCGATGTTTATGATGCGCTGGCGATGATGGTTCCCGGGATCATCGCGCACCAGTCGGCGTTGAAGGGTGGGGAGCGGATGAAGGTCCCCTCGTTCGACAAGGCATAGCTCGTATAGAATACTCGGAACCAATATGCTGCTGCACGACTACCTGAACTACTTCGCCATCCGCCAGCCCGACGCGGAATTCGCCTGCCAGTCCGAACGCGCGGTCACCTGGAGCCAGGCGCTCGCCGAGGTCAATCGCCTGGCCCACGCAATGACCGCGGCTGGACTCGCTCAGGGCGCCCGCTTCGGAATCCTGGCGAAGAACTGCATCGAGTATCCGCTACTGTACCTGGCGGCGTCGAAGGCTGGAGCAGTGCCCGTACCGTTGAACTACCGGATCACGGCGGCGGATTGGGAATTCATTCTTAGCGATTCCGGCTGCGCCGTGGTGTTTGCGGCGAACGAGTATGCGCCTCAGCTCGGCGGGTCGAGAGCGGTGATTCCCATCGAATCCCTCGCAAGCTGGGCGTCCGCGCATCCAACGGCGGAGCCCGCCTGCAACGCGCGGGAGGACAGCCTGCTGATCCAGATGTACACGAGCGGGACCACGGGCCGGCCCAAGGGCGCGATGCTCACGCAGTCGAACCTGACGTCCCAGGTCGTGCAGTTGACCAGTGGATTCGAGATGCCCCGCGGCCGGACTCTGATGGTGGCGCCGCTTATCATATCGCGGCGGTAGCCGTCGCCTTTACCGCGGTTGCGGTGGGCGGGAGTCTCTATATCCAGGAGAACTTCGTTCCCTCGGAAGTGGTGCGTGCGCTGAGCGAAGACCGGATCGCGTTCGCGCTGCTCGTTCCGGCGATGATCCAGGCATGCCTGGTCGCCGTGCCAGATGCGGGCGCGCGCAGCTATCCGGAGCTGCGATTCATCGGCTACGGTGCGTCGCCGATCGCCGAGGCCACCTTACGCCGTGCGATGGAAGCGTTCCGCTGCGGCTTCTCGCAGGGTTTCGGCATGACGGAGACCAGCGGCGCGGTGACCGTGTTGTCGCCCGACGATCACCAACGCGGTGTCACCGATCGTCCGGAGCTGCTGCTGTCGGCGGGCCGGGCGGCCTTGGGCACGGAGATGCGTGTGGTCGACCTGGATGATCAGCCTGTTCCTCCGGGCACGTTCGGCGAGATCTGCACCCGGGGTCCGCAGGTCATGGTGGGCTATTGGAACCAGCCCGGTGCGAGCGCCGAAGCTCTGCGCGGCGGCTGGATGCACACGGGCGACGCGGGCCGGATGGACGCGGAAGGCTACGTGTTCATTGAAGACCGCATCAAGGACATGATCGTCTCCGGTGGCGAGAACATCTATCCGCGCGAAGTGGAAGAGGTGCTGTTCGGGCATCCGGCTGTGGCCGATGCCGCGGCCATCGGGATCCCGCATGAGAAGTGGGGCGAGACCATCAAGGCGTTCGTGGTCCTGAAGCCTGGCGCCACAGCGACGGCCGAGGAGATGCTCGCCCATTGCCGGACACGGCTGGGCGGGTACCGGTGTCCCAGCTCGGTGGACTTCCTGCCAACGCTTCCGAGAAACCCAAGCGGCAAGGTCTTGAAGAAAGACCTCCGCGAACCCTATTGGAGGGGCCACACGCGGCGCGTATCCGGATCGTGAGGAAGGAACATTGCTGCACGAGGTTGGGAACACTATGATGGTGTGAGGTGAAACGGCGCACTCTTCTGACTGGACCGGCGGCGGCGTTCGCGGCGACCCGCGTGAGCCGGTCCGGATCCCCGCCTCGCAAGGTGATCACCGGCACCGCGATGCAGGCGTATTGGGTCACACATCCGGGACTGCAAGCGCGGCTGAATGAACTCACCGCGACCGTTGATCAGATGGCGCGGGAATCCAAGCGGCTGTACGGCCGTGGGCTCGACCTGGCGATCCTTCCTGAGGCAGCGATCACCGGTGAAGTGGGAACCGAGGCGCTCGCCCGCTCATTTCCGTTCGCCGGACCCATTAGCGAGACATTCGGCCGCGTGGCACGGGAACACCGCTGCTACATCGTGGTCCCCACCTACCTCCGCGAAGCGGACGACCCGCCCCGTTGCTCGAACGCCGCCATACTCCTGGATCGCACGGGCAAGCCGGCAGGAACCTACCGCAAAGTCCACCTGGTGGTTTCAGGCGATGGCCGGACCATGGAGGGCGGCGCCACCCCCGGCCGCGATCATCCCGTGTTCGACTGCGACTTCGGCAAGCTCGGCATCCAGATCTGCTACGACATGGAGTTCGACGGCGGATGGCGGACTCTGGCGGCCAAGGGCGCCGAGATCATCGCCTGGCCCACGCAATCGCCGCAGACCGCACATCCGGCCGCGCGCGCCGCCGAGCACCGCTGCTACATCGTGTCGAGCACCTGGCGCAACAATGCTTCGATCTTCGAGCCGACCGGGAAGATCACTGCGCAGATCAAGGCGCCCTCCCAGGTGCTGGTTCAGGAGATCGACCTCAGCTACGCGATCCTGCCTTGGAGCTCGAAGCTCCGCAAGGGCGAGGCGCTCCGGGAAAAGTACGGAGCCAAGGTGGGATTCCGTTATTACGAAGACGAGGACTGCGGTATCTTCTGGTCGAACGACCCGAAAATTCCAGTGCGTGAGATGGTCCAGGCGCTGGGGGTCCTCGAAGCCGAAGACGAGCTCACCCGCGTGCGCGAGGCGTACCGGCGCGCTGGCGTTCCCGAAGCGTAAGCCATGCTCCACCGCCGCGCCTTCTTGGGCTCCGCCGCGGCGGGACTCGCCTACCTCGCCCACGGCCAGCAGGCCAAGTTCCGGATCTGGGACATCCACTGCCATCTCTACAACACGCCCGGCGACACGCCCGAGAAGAAGATGGAAGTGCTCATCCGGTGCGCGGACCGCTTGGGGATCGAGCGTCTCATCCTGTCGCAGGGATACTCGTCCGCCCTTCACCCAACGCCGGACCAGCTCCGCGAAGAGAACGACCGTGTGATGCGCGCTGTCCGCGCGTTCCCGGACCGGGCCTTTGGCTCCGTCTACCTGAGTCCGAGCCACCTCGAGTTCAGCCTCGCCGAGTTCGACCGCTGCGTCCGCGACGGACCCATGGTGGGCGTCGGCGAGCTGGAAGCCGACAAGCGCTGCAATTCGCCAGAGCTCGACCCGATCGTCGAGCGCGCCATCGCGATGCACGCACCGATCGTGCAGCACACCTGGATGAAGGCCGATGGCAACGAGCCCGGCGAGTCGACACCCTATGACCTGGTGGAACTCGCCAAGCGCCATCCGCGAGCCAATTTCATCTGCGCCCATACAGGAGGCGACTGGGAGCGCGGGATCCGCATCCTGCGCGAAGCGAAGAACGTGCTGGCCGAGGTGGCGGGCCTCGATCCTGTATCGGGCGTGGTCGAGATGGCGGTGCGCGAGCTGGGCGCCGAACGTGTGGTCTACGGGAGCGACGTCGGCGGCAGGAGCTTCGCGTCCCAGGCCGCCAAGGTGCTGGGAGCCGGCATTCCGGATTCAGCCAAGGAACTGGTGCTGGGCGGGAATCTGCGCCGCCTGTTCGCGCCCGCCCTCCGCGCCAAGGGATATCCGGTGTGATCACCGACACGAACGTCACGCTGTCCCGCTGGCCATTCCGCCGGTTGGACGCGGAGGAGACGCCCGTGCTGGTGGCGCAGTTGCGGCAGGCGGGTGTCACGCAGGCATGGGCATCGAGCTTCGACGCGCTGCTGCACCGCGACATCGGCTCGGTCAACGCGCGGCTCGCCGACGAGTGCCGCAGGCACGGATCCGGACTCTTGCTTCCGTTCGGCGCCGTGAATCCGAAACTGCCGGATTGGCAGGAAGACCTGCGCCGCTGCGCGGAGGACTTCCGCATGGCGGGGATCCGCCTGTATCCGAACTACCATGGCTACGCGCTGGCGGATCCAGTCTTCACGGAGTTATTGCGCCTCGCCACCGGATACCGGATGGCCGTGCAGATCGCGGTCTCGGTGGAGGACGTGCGCACGCAGCATCCGCTCGTGCGTGTGCCGCTGGTGGACCTCGCGCCGTTGCCGGAGACCGTCGAGCGGATCCCCGAGGCGAGGGTTGTCGTGCTCAACTGGTGGTCCGCGCTCCGGGGCGACAAGCTCCGGCCGTTCGCCAACGCAACCCGGATCTACTTCGATATCGCGACGGTGGAAGGCGTCGAGGGAATCGCGCGTCTCGCTGAGCGGCTCCCGCCCGGGCTGATCCTCTTCGGAACCAACGCTCCGTTGTTTTCCCTCCAATCGGCCGTGCTCAAAATGCAAGAGTCAGGACTCGCGGAAGCCACCAAGCGATTGATCTTCGAGACCAACGCGAGCGGGATCACTCGACGGACGCAGCCTTGATCACGAGGCCCAACTCGCGCGGGTCCACGGCGCCCGCGGCCAGGTACCGGTCCAACGCGAAATGGACGGCGAGCGGATCCCCGGCGCCTTCCGGAACGGGGCGCTGGAAGGTGTAGTCGGCGGAACCATGGAACGTCTCCGGATTCAGCCGGTGCTCTCCGGCCCAGGCTGACAGCGTCACCGGTCCGAGCCGCGAGATGACGCTGGCAGCGACGTGCAGATCCACGGTCAGGGTCCGGGCTCCGGACTGTGCCGGAAAGAGCAGGGCGAAACGCCCGCGGGTCCAGCGCCAGACTCCCTGCTCGATCTCATGGACTCCAACGAATTGCGCCCCGTGCGCAGGATTTCCCGCCTCGAGTTTCGCGAACTTCGGAGGAGCGAACCGCGGCGGTGACGGCGGCAGATCCCAAAGCTCCGCGAAAATGCGCCCGGTCCGCTCGCGGAACACCATGGGTTCAACCGGATATCCAGCAAGGGCCAGCGCGCGGTGGAATCCACCGTAGGGCTTCGGGAAAAACGTGCCCGACGCGGAGTTGGTGAGAAAGAGGCCTCCCTGGCCAACCGCCACTCCCCAGTGCGAGTCGAAGTCCTCGCGCGTGCGGAGCCTTGTGTCTGACAGCACGAACAGGCTGTTCTGCAAGCCCCAGTCGAGGATCCTCGTCTCGCGCCCCGCCTGTTTCGATTCCAGATGCTGCTTCACGTCGAGAATCGCCGACGACCACTGCCCGATGCCGCCGGTGGCCCGCAACCCCGCATGCGCCTGGTAGTGCCAGCTCAGGCACACGGCCGTGTACAGTCCGGCTGCCGCCAGCGCCACGAGCCGCGGAGCTGCTGTCCACCCGAGCGCAGCAACCGCGGCAGCCAGGGGCAATGCGGGGACGAAATGATGTTCCGCGACGGGGAGGCGCGAAAAGAACAAGAATCCGTAAAAAATCGCGAGCGCGACCGCCGCTCCCCGCGCTGCACCGGACTTCCGCAGGGACCACAACCAGCCCAGAACCAGGACAACAGCAGGGAAAAAGACCTGCCACTGAGGAACCGGCCCTCCGCCCCAGATCGAGCGATACTCGCGTCCGCAGACGAGCGACTCGGCCCACATGGCGGCGCGTGGCCCGAGCCGGTCCGTCCAGCTTCCGGCCTGCGAGAACATCCCAACGGCCTCGAACGTGCCGAACCCCGACACCGCCTGATAGATCAGGAACGGAGTCGCGCCGACAACGGATCCTGCCGCAACGAGTCCCACGTGCCTGGGATTCGCGCGAACCCACCCGATCAGCCCCGGACTCCAGCCAACCGCCCCTGCCGCAGCGATCCATAGAAAATTGGCGCGCGCCCAAACTGCAAGTCCGAGCGTCACTCCGGCCACGAAGGCACGGGTTGCGCCCGGAACCTCACCGTACCGCGTTACGGCGATGCAGACCAAGCCCAGCGCCCCGATCCAGCCCGCGACGGCGCCATTGTCGAACACCGTGTGGCCGGCCAGGCTTGGGCTAACGGCCATCAACAAAGCTGGCGCAGGTCCGAACATCCGGCCGATGCCGTACACTCCCAACACCGCCCAGAACACTCCAACGGCACGGACCACTCCCGCTCCGGTCCCAAACAGAGCCATGGCGGGGATCGCCAGGTATTCCTTCAGCGCGCCCACGTAGCGCACTGTCATCAGCGGAAAGCAACGCCCGCCCACACACTGCCAAGTATCCGGATCCTGGGGCAGGGGAAGAATCGCTGGGGAGTTGCGCATTTGCGCACCCCCCAGCACCATGAGAGCTTCGTCATACTGCAGTCCGCTGCCTGGGGCGATCGCCACCGCGCAAAGCACCAAGTAGATGCCACACGCCGCAAGGATCCACCACCGGGACGCGAACCGCGACTGGATCACGCCTAGGCGGATGGCGCCCCAGCCGGAGGCGTGTCACACGGGGCCTGGCCCGCGGCGGCAGCGGCGGCCATGTCCTTCATGAACTTGGCTCCCCGCTTCTTCATTTCCTTGGGATCGACATCTTCAATGTGTGTCGCCAGCGCCCAGCAGTTGCCGAACGGATCCACCAGGCGGCAATAACGGTCGCCCCAGAACATGTCGGTTGGGGGCATCTGGACGGTGGCACCGGCCTTTGCAGCCTTCTTGCACGCGGCGTCGCAGTCGGTGGTGTAAATATAGAAATTCACCGGGCTGCCGCCGAGCGTCTTGGCCGACGGACTGCCCATTCCGGGCATCTCATCGCCGACCATGATGTGAGAATCGCCGATCAGGATCTCGGCGTGCATCACGGATCCACCCGGCCCGGGCAGCCGCATCAATTCGGTGGCGCCGAAGGCCTTCTTGCAAAACTTGATAAATTCGGCCGCGCTGGGGACAGCAAGGCCCGGGGTCACGGTGTGATACCCCTTGGGGATGGGTCTGACTTTGGGCATAGTGAAGAAGATTATAGCCGGTCAGAAGTCCAAACGCGCACCAAATTGCAAATTTCTTGGCGTGCAGGCGGTGTTCGACGTCCGGATGCGGCACTTAAGGAGTGTAACCGGTTTGCCGCCAAGCGCATCCGAACAGGCATGATTGCCCAAACCCTTTCCCTTTCCCTTTCCCTTTTGGGCGCCGCATGCCTCAGCGCACAGCTCACCAGCCAGCAGCGGCTGGACGACCTGCGAAGCCTCGCCGCGCTCTACAACAAGCACTACGCACCCTACGAAATCAAACAGCAATTGTTCAATGTCGACATGCTCGACCTCCGCCCGTGGATCGCCAAGTCCGCGGCCGCCCGCAATGATATTGAATTTTACGGTGTGCTCCGCGAGTACGCCGCCTCCCTCCAGGACGGCCACGCCAGCTTCGAAATCCCTTCGGCGTTCACCGCCACCCTCTCGTTCGGAGTCGATTTCTACGACGGCAGGCCGCTGATCGACTTCATCATCCGGCAGCGGCTGCCAGCGGACCGGTTCCCGTTCGAGACCGGCGACGAATTGATCAGCGTCAACGCCGTAGAGGCTGACCTCTGCCTTCCGCAGTTCCTGGAGAAGGCTGAACGGCTGGGGCTGGAATTGGGAATTTGAACCCGGTGTTCCGTCTTCCGGACGGATTCGTCATGCGCATCGGCGGCCGCCCCAATGACCAATTCATTACCGGGACCTTCCAGTCCGACGGACTGCGCATCGGCTTCATCCGGATACCGCGATTCTCGCCGCTCGCCGGCACTGATGAGAATGCCGAGCTGGCGCGGCTGGTCGGCGAGATCGTGTTCCTGCAGCAGAACACCGATGGACTGGTGGTCGACGTGATGCACAACCCGGGTGGACGCATCGAGATCGTCGAAGGGCTCGCCTCCGTGCTGATGCCGCGGACCTTCCGCACGGTTGGATACGAAGTACGCGCCACCTGGGCCATGGTGCGCCGCTTCGAGTCGAACCTGGAGGCCGCGCGCGCCGCGGGAGCGCCGGCCTATGAGATCGATGTGCTGGAGCGGTTCGCCCGCTCGGTCCGCACCGCGTATGAAGAAAACTGCGGCCGGACCGGTGCGCTGTCGCTGACTCAGCCGTCGCTCGACATTCCGCCGTTTGCGACGCCCGACGGGATTACGATTGCCTACACGAAGCCGCTCATGGTGCTGATCGACGACGTGTCCTTCTCCGGCGCGGACATGTTTCCGGCGGTCATCAAGGACAACGGGCGCGGAATTCTGTTCGGCTACCGCACGGCCGGCGCCGGCGGCAGCGTGAGCACTCTCACCGCAGGCGCCTACACGGAGGGCTCGGCGCGAGTGACACAAACGCTGATGGTCCGCCCGGATGGCCGCTACATCGAGAACGCGGGTGTTGAACCGGACATCGAGAACGACTACATGACGCGGGAAAACCTGATGACTGGCGGACGGCCGTTCGTTCAGGCGTTCACGCGGGCGATCGTCCAGCACATTCGCAACAGCCAGTGAGCGGAAGCTCTAGAACAGATACTTCAAGCCGAACTGCATTTCGCGATTGTTGACCTGCGTGCCTGTGATCTGGCCAAAGGTCGCCGAGCCCAGGGTGCGGTCCGGTCCGCCGAACTGGGGCGTATTGGTGAAGTTGAAGGCCTCCCAACGGAACTGCACGCGGTGGCCTTCCTTCACCCGGAACTCCTTGAAAAGCGCGAAGTCCCAAGTCTTCTGCCCCGGCGAGTCGAACAGGCCGACGCCAGAGTTGCCGTAGCCCAAAGTCCCGGGCAGAAACAGTCCGTCTCCCGTGGATCCTTCGAACTTCGACCGGACGAAGGCCGACGTATCGAACCAACGCGTGATTCCGCGTTGACCCCAGACGCGCGGGACACTCGCTCCGGCCACCACGTGCGGGCGCTGTACGGAAGCCGGCCCAGTATTTTGAGAGTCGCCAGTCTGCGCCACCGTCACCGGCAGGCCCGACTGCAGCGTGACGATCGAGTTCAAGGACCATCCTCCGAGGACGAAGCCCTTGGCGCCCTTGGCGCCGCGCATGAAAGGAATCTCATAGAGATTGGAGAACACTAGCCGCAGACGCTGGTCAATGTTCGACCGCCCGTAGTCCGCC
This sequence comes from Acidobacteriota bacterium, assembly GCA_016871015.1. Lineage (GTDB taxonomy): Bacteria > Acidobacteriota > Terriglobia > Bryobacterales > Bryobacteraceae > SYLY01. The sequence goes on from VFZX01000038.1 coordinate 25,221, forward strand.
TCGCGGTTCCGCGGGTTCTGCGGAAAGTTCGGACCGAAACCGGCGCCTTCGTTGGCGCCGTAGCCGATTGCGTGGGCGCGCGAGTAGGTGAAGGCGGTGTTGAACGTCAACCCGGCGGACAGCCGCTTTTCGAAGCGGCCCTGCAGGCCGTTGTAGTTGGTCGACGCCCAGGATTCGTTGCGCCGGATGGTTCCGAGCGGCAGAGGCCGGTTCGGCTCGCGCGAATCGACGTAGGTCTGGAACGGACGGCGGCCCTGCACCGCGCCCGGGCCGGGGTCCGGATTATTGAAGTTCTGGACGCTGTTTTCCAGGTTCGATGCCGCGCTGCCGACATAGGCCACGCCGAGGACGTAGTTTCTACCGAAGGAGCGCTCGATCTCCGCTGACCACTGCCAGATGTCGTTGTTGCGGTACCGCGAGCGGCCCGTCTCATCAAGGAATCCGAGCATCAGCAGCGCCGCCGGCGACCCCGTCACCGGCGAGCCGCGGAACGGATCCGTGATCGTCGCCGTGGGCGTGTTGCGGTCATTCTGGAACACCGCCGAACCCGAAAACGGCGGGTTCAAGTTGAGGATCGAGAAGTTGTTGGTCTGTTGCGCGTTGTAGAAGTTGCCGCCGCCGATCCGCAGCACCGTGCTTTCGTTGAAGCGGTAGGCAATGCCCAGGCGGGGCATGATCTGCTTCTTATTGGTCTCGTAGAGGGCTTCGCGCACGTTCGGATTCGGAGTCAGCATCGGCGTGAAGACGCCGCCGATGGTCTGGGCCAGGCCCTGCTGGAACGACAGCGTGCGGATCTTTCCCTGCGCGTCCTCCACGGGTCCGAAGTAATCCCAGCGCAGGCCGAAGTTGACCGTCAGCTTCGAGGTGGCCTTGAAATCGTCCAGCCAGTACAGCCCCATTTTCGTCTGCCGGATAAAGCCGGCCGGCATGCCCTCGGCCGAATTCGCCGAAAGGGGAATGCCCAGCAGGAACGCAGCCATCGAGTCCGGAATACCGGCGATGTCGGCCGTGAAGCTGAGTTGGCCGCGAGGGAGGTTGGAGCCCGCAAAGTCGACGATGTTGGCGCGGTAGAGTCCGCCGAACTTGAAGTTGTGTTTGCCTCGGGTCCAAAGGAAGTTGTCCGATCCCTCCCAAACGATCTTCTTGTTGATCTGCGCGTTGCCCGAGCCGAGTCCCGTGTAGCCCGCGAGCGAAATGGATGGCACGCCCTCCTCGAGCGGACGCAGCGTCCGGTTGCCGTCGGCCACCACGCGAAGGTCGAGACCGAGATCGCGGTGCGTGAAGTCCGTGTTGGTCTGCAGTCCGCCCTGCACGACGCGCATGCGATTCATGCCGAAGCGGAAATCGTTGAGCATGGTGGGCGTCAGGATCTTGGAGTAACCCACGGCGAAGTGCTGCGCGCGGTAGTCTGTCGATGTTTTGAAGACTCGCGTCAGCGGGTCGTCGACGAACGTGGAATCCACCAGCACGTAGTGTCCGAACACGCGGTCGTTCTCCGAGAAGCGGTGATCGCCGCGGGTGAGGTATTGATCGGAGTCGAGGATCTGATTGTTGATCCCGGCCAGATTCAGAGTCGCCCGGTTTGCCCGCGCCGTCTCATCCACGTTCGGGAAGGGCAGGAATCCGCCATCGGCGAATGGACTGGATTTCTTCGACGTGAGCAGGTTGATCGCGACAGGCGAAATCAGGTTCCGCGGGATCACGTTGTTGGGGAACGGAACCGCGTTGGCGCCCACGCCACGGATCGCGCGGTTCACGGGGGCGTTGGCATCGGCGGGATACCAGCGGTTGCCCTGCTGGACGATTTCGGAGAAGTCGCCGTTGCGCATCGCCAATGTGGGGACGGCGGTCCGCGAAGGAGACCCGCGCCGTTCGCGCCGGCCTTCGTAGTTCGCAGTGAAGAACGTTTTGTCCTTGACGATTGGACCGCTCACCACTCCGCCGAACTGGTTCCGGCGCAGCTTGTTCTTGTTTGCGTTGGGAGCGAGGAAGAAGCCGCGGGCGTCAAAGGTATCGTTGCGCACGAACTCGAACCCCGTGCCGTGGAACTGGTTGGTGCCGGACTTGATCGCCAGATTCGCCTGCGCGCCCGAGTTCATGCCGTACTCGGCCGAGTAGACCGCCGACTGAATCTTGAACTCCTCAATCGCTTCAATGGAAGGCGAGAACAGCATCGCCGAGTGGTGGGAATCGACCGCCACCACGCCGTCGAGCGTGATGTTCTGGTTGGCGTCCCGCTGGCCGTTCGCGGAAATCCCGGCGATCTGGCCGGGCATCGCCAGCACGCTCGCGATCGTTCCCTGCCCGTTCAAACCCATGCGTGAAGCGCCAAAATTGACGCCAGGCATCAGTGTGGCAAGCTGTGCGAAGTTACGGCCGTTGAGCGGGAGCTCGACAATCCGCTTATTGTCGACCACCGAGCCGAGCGTTGCGTCTTCGGTTCGCAGCAGCGGAGCGGTGGCGGCCACTTCGACGCGTTCCACTTGCTGGCCGACCTGCAGAACGAAATCGAGCCGCGCCTTTTGCTGCAGTTGGAGAACGATGCCGGTTCGGACTTCGCTTTTGAAGCCGCCGCGCCGACGGTGACTTCGTACTCTCCGATGTTCAGCAGGCGGAAAGATGTAGTTGCCGGTTTCGTTCGAGGTGGTGCTCCTCACGTCGCCGGTGGCTACGCGCTTTGCCGTCACGGTCGCGCCGGAAATCACGGCGCCGGTGGGATCGGTGACCAACCCCAGAATCTGAGTCGAGTCGGTCTGAGCGAACGTGGCCAGAGCGAGAAGAGACGCGGATGCAAGTCTGAACCTCATTTTTGTCCCCTGTGTCAAAAGTTTCACTGGGCGGATTACCTCCCAGATCCATTGCGACTTCTATCATATCTCCACGGCGTACGATCTGGCGGCAAGGTACACAACGCCGCGGATTTCAGCGACAATAAGAGCAGCGGACGCGTCCACCGCTCCATTCAAGCCCGGAAGGAGCATCCTCCCCCGATGATGCGTGCTGCTCTCACCCTGCCGCTGGCCGCGGCCGGTCTGCTTTACGGACAGGCACGTCCGACAATCGAATCGGTGACGCCGGTATCGGCAGCCGCCGGTACGCAGAACCTCAACCTGATTGTCACTGGCGCCAACTACTCCCCCGAAGCGCGTGTGGTCTGGAGGTTCGGCGCGCTGAACGCGACGGTGCTGAGCACCCAGTTCTCGCCACCGAGCCAGTTGATCGCCGCGGTCCCGGCCGGACTTCTCGCCAGCCCCGGCGAAGTGACGATCGCGGTGACGCGCCAGATTGAGGGACAGGTCCTTGTTTCGAACCTCGCGACCTTCACCGTCGTCGGCGGATTCTCGATTCAGAACACGTGTCCACTGCCGAATGCCGTGGTCAGCGTACCCTATACAGCGACGCTTGTCGCGGCGGGGGGAACACCGCCCTACGTGTGGTCCGTAATCTCAGGCGCACTCCCCGCCGGGCTCCAGTTGGCTCCGGGCGGAACCATCTCCGGCGCGGCGACGACCGTAGGGCAGTCAACATTCACCTTGCAGACCGCCGATTCCGGCGGGCGCACCACGACGCTCCCCTGCTCATTGCGAGTCGTGAGCGCCGCCGAAGGCCAAACCCTCGCCATCACTTCGCTATCACCGAACGGCGTGGTCGCCGGCCCCAATGACGTCCGCGTCGAGATCCGCGGAGTCGGATTCGTCACCGGCGCAGTGGCGGTCCTGTTTTCACCGGGCCGTGAGCAGACCGACCTCGCAACGACGTTCTTCGCTCCCAATGTCATTACGGCCGTGATCCCGGCCAGCAGAATCCAGCAGCCCGGCGACTACACGATCTCCGTCCGCCAGCAGGGCCTCGCGCAGTTCTTTTCCAATGCCGAGACGTTCGTGGTCTCCGCTCCGCTCCAGTTCGTCACCCAATGCCAGTTGCCCGACGGAGGCATCGGGACGCCTTACTCATTCCGGCTCGGCGCCTCCGGTGGATTTCCACCCTACCGGTTCGCATTGACCGACGGCGCGCTTCCCGGTGGACTCATGCTCGATCCCAGTGGCCTGATCGCTGGCGCAGCCACAGAGGCAGGCAATTTCCAATTCGGAGTCTCCCTCACCGACAACCGTGGAAATACGGGATCGCGCGCCTGTTCGCTGCGGATGTTCGGTCCGATCGAAGCGTTTCCCTCTGAGCTGCAGCTCACTCCGAACGCGCCGCAGAACTTGAGTATCACCGCCGCGGTTCCCGGCACCGGAGTCAGCGTGACCGTGAGCACGCAGAGCGGCGGAGGCTGGTTGCGTGCGGTGGCATCGGCGGCGGGAACTCCCGCGCTGGTCCGTGTGACAGCCGACTCCGCAAGCCTCTCCCCAGGCAGCTATTCCGGCCAGATCGTGATCACGGGAAGCGGAGCCACGAACCGCATGGTCACGGTTCCGGTCCGCCTTACCGTGCCCACGATCGAAGCCTCGCGGCTGACAGCGCGCCCGGCGGGTCTGCGCTTCTTCACCGCGCGCAGCGGACGGGTGCCCGCGCCGCAAGGCCTGTTGATCGGGAATCCCGCGCCCACGCCAGTCGCGTTTAACGCCGCCTCCCAGGCGCCTTGGCTGTCAGTGGCGCCTGCCAGCGGATCCGTGCAGGCGGGCACTGACGCACGGCTGGTGGTCCAGGCGAATCCGGCGGGATTCGATCCCGGAACCTACGCGGGCGAAATCGTGATCACCTCCGGAGCGCTGCGGACCGTCGTCCCCGTGAGCCTCAGCGTGAGCGCGAGCCCCGAGGTGCTGCAACTGTCGCGCGACGGAGCCACTTTGACCGCCGTGGCCGGAGGACCGCCTCCCACGCCCCGCCAATTCGAAATCCTGGAGGGCTCGGCTGCCTTCTTCTGGGAGACCACCTCGCCCACTGGCTGGACTCTGAGCCCCGCCTCTGATGCGTCACGGCCCGGACTGCTCTCGCCCGTCGAAATCACCGCGGATTCAAGCGGACTCTCCGCGGACGTCCACCAGGCCACCATCCGCGTCGCCGCGCAGGCAGCGGACAATTCGCCACGCCTGTTCACCGCCGCGCTTCGTCTCCTCGGCGCCGACGCGATTCCGCCGCCGGTGCCGTCCGCGGCTTCGCTGCTTTTTCTGGCAGCGCCCGGGACGCCGGCCTCGCCCCGCCGCCTCGCCCTGCGGAACCTGTCGCGGCGAGCGATGACGATCGACGTGCAGATCACCGGAGACAGCCGCCCCTGGACTCTCGACACCACTTCGCGTCGCGTGGTCCCGCCGGGCGAGTCGCGGACCATCGAAGTGGGAGTGAATCTCGAAGGAGTCGCGCCGGGCATCTACCGGTCCATCCTCGCCATTCAGGGGACCGGCAGCCCGCGCATTCACACCGTCGACCTCGTGTTGGTCTTCAGTCCGCAGGGCGCCTGCACGCCGTCGCGGCTGGAGATCCTGCCGGTCTCCCTGCCTGGAAACTTCGAATCCGCGGGTGGACTTGCCGAGGACGTCGAAGTGCAAGTCCGCGACAACTGCGGGAATCCAGTCAGCACCGGACTGGTCACCGCGGATGTACCGGGCGCGATGCTGTCACTGGCCAGCCTGCGCGACGGGCGCTGGGCTGGGTCCTGGTCCGTGCCGAACACCACGGGACCGGCCGAGTTGCGTCTGGCGGCATCCAGCGGCGCACTCCTTGGAAGCCTGTCGATCCTGGGAACGGTGACGGCGACTCCGGGAGTCCCGTATCTCGCCCCGGACGGCGTGGTCAGCCTCCCTGGATTCTCGGCGGCGCCCATCGCGTCCGGAGGGCTCCTCGCAGCTTTTGGAACGGGTCTCGCCACAGCCCTCCAGACCGCTCCAGGGTTCCCGCTACCCAACGGGCTGAGCGGAACCCAGTTGCTCATTGGCGAAAACCCCGTGCCGCTCTACTTCACCAGCGCGGGTCAGATCAACGCGCAGACGCTGTACAACCTGCGCGCCAACGTTCCGCACCAGGTGTCGGTGCGGGCAGGCAGCCGCTGGAGCAACCGTGTTGATATCGCTGTGTCAGTTGCGCAACCGGTGATTTTTGCCGCCACCGATGTCCGGGGCGTTCCGGTTTCGACGGACAACCCTGCGCGGCGCGGCGACACGATCGTCGTGTATTGTTCCGGTCTGGGCCCGGTGTCTGGCGCCGTGGTTGCTGGCGGAGCCGCGCCATCCGCCGAACTCGCCGCCGCGCTGCTGCCGGTCACCGTAACGATCGCCGGACAACCCGCCGCGGTGGGATTCGCCGGACTCACGCCAGGACTCGCCGGGCTCTACCAGGTGAACGTGACCGTGTCCACGTCGGCCCCGGCCGGCGACAACGTGCCGCTCACCGTGACCGCCGGCGGACTGACCGGATCCACGGCCATCTCCGTACAGTAGACGGTATCCTGGAATGACGCATGCAAGCAGTGATTCTCGACGGATTCGGCGCGCCGCTGGCGCTGCGGGAGATTCCGGACCCGGTGGCTGGTCCGGGCGAAGTGGTGATCCGGGTGAAGGCGTGCGGCGTCTGCCATTCCGACCTGCACCTGGCGGACGGCGACTGGGATCTGCTCAAGCGGATCACGAAGCTGCCGCTGGTGCTGGGGCACGAAGTGACGGGCGTCGTCGAGTCGGCGGGCCCGGATTCCGGTTTCGCGCCCGGTGACCGGGTCGGGGTCCCGTGGCTGCACTGGACCTGCGGCATGTGTGAGTATTGCACCACCGGCCGGGAGACACTGTGCGGCGAGCAGAAGATCACGGGCGTTACCGTGGATGGCGGCTTCGCCGAGTTCGTCAAAGCGCCCGCAAGCCACACGGCACGCATCCCGGACGGCATCTCGCTCGAGGACGCCGCGCCGCTGTTCTGCGCCGGGCTCACGGTGTACAAGGCTCTGAAGTCATCCGGAATCGAATCCGGACAAACGCTCGCGGTGTTCGGTGTAGGCGGACTGGGGCACCTCGCGGTCCAGATCGCAAAGGCCCGTGGCGTGAGGGTGGCGGCGCTCGATATCGCGGAGGACAAGCTCGCGCTCGCCCGCGAATGTGGTGCGGACCTGACGGTGGACCTGCGGACCGGACAGGCACGCAAAGCGCTCCGTCCCCTGGGCGGCGCGCATGTCGCGATCGTGTGTTCGGGAGCGAAGGCGGCTTACGAGTCCGCGCTCACATGCCTTCGCAAAGGAGGGACGCTGGTGGTGGTCGGCATGCCCGCCGAGCCGATCTCAGTGTCGGCGGTGACGCTGGTGGCGGGCGAATACCGGATCATCGCGTCGGCGGTGGGAACCCGCGAGGACCTGCGCGAGTTGCTCGACCTTGCGGCCGCCGGCGGCATCCGCTGCAGGGTGGAAACAGCGCCGTTGTCCGAAGCCGGCGCGGCCCTGGAGCGGATGCGCAACGGCGCGATCACCGGCCGGGTGGTGCTGACACCGTTGGTATCCTAGGAGCAGAGCTGGGGACGTAGCTCAGTTGGATAGAGCATCTGCCTTCTAAGCAGAGGGTCGCAGGTTCGAGTCCTGCCGTCCCTACCAATTGTTTTCAATGAGGTAGGCGCAATTGCCTGCGGGGCCGCTCGGCGATTGTGACGTGATTTGTGACGTAACCGGTCGGACCATGCGTCAGTTCACCTTGCCGCCCGCGCGGCGTTGAGCGTGTTCGGGGGTATCGATCAGCCCGCCTCCAAGTGTTTCGACGGCTTGGCGCTTCGCGGTCATCCGCACGTGCGAGTAGTGATCGAGCATCTTCTTCGAAAGGTGGCCCGCGATGCTTTGCATGGCCGCGTCAGTGACTCCCGCTTCGGCAAGCTCCGTCACCGCCTGATGGCGGAGGTCGTGGAACCGGAACCCGAGGAACGCCCGCTCCGCGCGCTTACGCGCGTTCTCCGCATCCGGGCCAGTCATTCCATCCGCCGCCGCGTCTCCCGCTCTGCGAGCCGCCGCCTTGACAAGACTTCGCCAAGCCGTCCGAAACCCCGCCTGCGGCTTTCCTACCTCAATGATGCCGTTCTCGCAGGCCGGGAAGACGAAGTGCTCAGGGCCACCGCCTCCATGAGCTTCCGACCGCGCCCGCAGCTTCCCGAGCGCTGCCATCGCTTCAGCGTTCAGAGGAATCGCCCGCCGTCCGGCTTCTGTCTTGCTGCGGTTGATCGTGAGGACGCGCGCGAACAGGTCTACATCAGCCCATCGCAGGTTCAGCACTTCGACCTTCCGGCATGTGGTGTTCACTGCGATCACCGCCGCGCAGAACGCAACCTCCCACTCGGGCTTGCTTGCCGCTACTCGAAAGAGGCAACGCTTTTCGTCCGCGGTGAGCAGGGATCGCGCAAAGA
>VFZX01000039.1 GCA_016871015.1 Acidobacteriota bacterium
CATGCGGCTCACCTCTCGCCAGGGCATCCCCCAGCTTAACCGCTGTCCCCCGGTTACCCTTCGTTTGTGTCAACCGCCCACCGGCACACTTGTCAAGGATGTCTCCGGTTCGCACAAGGCCTCCGCGCGCCCATAAGTGAGCACCGAGAGAACCAGCATCGCCACGCCTCCGCCCGCCAACAGGACTTCCTTCGATACCGCCGAACGGGCCAGGTATCCGGCGGCGGCCAGCAGCAGTCCGGCCAGCGGAAGGTAGACGCGGCGCTCGGCCACGACGTCGCGGATCGGCATGAATGACGAGGTCGGCACCAGCCACAACAGAAACAGCAGCAGGCCGAGTCCCACCAGCGGATGCTTCGGCCGGATCCGCCAGGCTCCAGCGATGAGCGCCAGAATCGCAACGAGTCCGATGATCGAGCCTTGGTCAAACAGCGACCGTGAGATCGCGAAGTCGGTGTCAATATTCAAGCCAAGGGGCAGCACCACGAGCTTGAGGTAGTGCCATACCACGCGGCACTGCGTGAAAAAGTAGTCCATTGGACCCAGGCCCGCGAGACCCAGCCCGGCTGTGTCGGCCAATGACAGCCGCCATGCGACAAACGCACCACCCGCCGCGCCCAGAACCACGAACAGGCCGTGCAGCCGTGCGTTCACACGGACCGCCGCGATGCCGCCCAGCCAGAAGTCCGTCAGCAGCAAGGCCCCAGGCAGTACGGCGGCCTGCTCCTTGCAGAGCACGGCGCACACGAACAGGACTGCCACCGGCGCGATTCCCGCCCACGTGGCGCCCGCCTCGCGGATCCGCAGAAACATCAGGTAGGCGGCCAGCGAAAACAGCGCGCTCAACACGTCCGACCGGCCCGCGACATACGCCACCGCCTCGGTCTGGATCGGGTGCACCAGGAAAATTCCCGCCGCCAGGGCGGAGATCAATTCGTTCCGGGTGAGCCGGCGGAGAATCGCAAACACGAACCCGGCATTGACCACGTGCAGCAGGACATTGGTCCAGTGGTAAGCGGACGGATTGACCCCCGACATGCCGTAGTTGATCCAGTAGCTCAACATCAGCACGGGGCGCTGTCCCGCCAGCCATGCGCCCACGGGCATGGTGCTTGCGTTCGCGTGGGCGAACGGCAGATACAGGTCGTCCAGTACGAACACTCCGGCCATTGCCGGTCCGTAAATCTCGCCCGCCAGGATCAGGGCAGCGAGCACGGATACGGCCAGTTTCCAACCGCTCAACTTCATCCGCTAGGCCAGCATCCCTTTCACCAGATTCCCGTGGACATCAGTCAGGCGGTAGTCCCGCCCCTGGAACCGATAGGTCAACCGCGTGTGCTCGAACCCGAGCAGGTGCAGCAGCGTCGCGTGCAGGTCATGCACGTGGACCTTGTCCTTCACAGCGTTGAATCCGAGATCGTCCGTCTCTCCCATGACCAGCCCGGGCTTCACGCCCCCGCCCGCAAACCACATGGTGAACGCGTTCGGATGATGGTCGCGTCCGTCGCTCCCGCCCTGCACCATCGGCGTGCGCCCAAACTCGCCGCCCCAGACCACCATCGTCTGATCCAGCAGTCCGCGCTGCTTGAGATCCTTGACCAGCGCGGCGGACGCGCGGTCCGTGTCCTGGCAGTTCTTCGCCAGATCCTTCACGAGATTCCCATGTTGGTCCCACGCCTCGTGGTAGAGCTGCACGAACCGGACTCCGCGTTCCACCAGCCGCCGCGCCAGCAGGCAGTTGGCCGCGTACGACGGCTTGCCCGGCTCCGCGCCGTACATCTCAAGCGTCGCCTTGGACTCCTTCGACAGGTCCATCAACTCGGGCGCGCTCGACTGCATCCGGAACGCCATCTCGAACGAGTTGATCCGCGTGGCGATCTCCGGGTCGCCGGTCACATCCAGGCGCCGCTGATTCATCGCGCGGATCGCATCGAGCGATTCCTTCTGCACCTGCTCATCCACTCCCTTGGGGTTGGACAGGTACAGCACCGGATCCCCGGATCCGCGGAACTGCACGCCCTGATACACGGTGGGCAGGAATCCCGATCCCCAGCAGGAGTTGCCTCCCGACGGGCCCTTCTTCCCCGAGCTGAACACGACGAAGGCGGGCAGATCCTCGGTTTCCGCGCCGAGTCCATACGTGACCCAGGCCCCGAAGCTCGGCCGCCCGAACTGCTGCGTCCCGGTGTTCATCAGCAACTGCCCCGGCGCGTGGTTGAACGCGTCGGTCACCAGCGACTTCACGATCGCGATGTCATCAACGATCCCGGCGGTGTGCGGCAACAGCTCCGAAATCTCCGCGCCCGACGCGCCATGGCGCGCGAACTTGAACTTCGGCCCGAGCAGCTTCGAGTTCGGATTGATGAAAGCCGCGCGATATCCCTTGAGCAGATCCGGTGGCGGCAGCGTTCCGTCGAACTTGGCGAGCTGTGGCTTGTAGTCGAACAGCTCCAGGTGGCTCGGCGCGCCGGCCATGAACAGGAAGATCACGGACTTCGCCTTGGCGTCGTGATGCGGCTTCTTCGGCGCCAACGGATTCGTCCCCGCCGCCATCAGCGAATGAAACGCGGCGGCGCCAAGTCCGACCCCGCATTCCTGGAAGAACCAGCGGCGGGTGATCTGTTTGGGATCCATGCGCTTACTCCTTTGTGATGGTCTCGTCCAGATTCAACAGCACGCGCGACACGACGGTCCAGGCCGCGAGCTGATCCTGTGGCAGCCCGGCGGCATCCCCAGCGAGCTCCTTCGCCTGGTCCGCCGAGGCGGTGAACCGCTGCTGCTGCCGGGCGAGCAGCGTGAGCATCTGATCCTTCTCTTGCGTCTCAGGCATCCGTGACACGCAACGGCGGAAGGCGTAGGCCAGCCGCTCGGAATCCGTCTTGCCGCCCTCACGCAACGTCTTCGCCGCCAGCGCGCGGGCGGCATCCAGGAACAGCGGCTCGTTGAGCGTCGTCAGCGCCTGCAGCGGCGTGTTCGACCTCGGCCGCCGCACACAGGAAAAATCCCCGTTCGGCGCGTCGAAGGTTTGCAGCATCGGATACGGAACCGACCGGAACCGGAACGTGTACAGCGCGCGGCGGTAGCGTCCGTCGCCCTTTTCTTCCTTCCAAACCTTAGGTCCGTAGCTGGCCGGCGGCAGGAACAGAAACTCGGGCGCGGGCGGATAGACCGGCGGACCACCGATCGCCGGATTCAGCAGTCCACTCGCGGCGAGCGCGATGTCGCGCACGATTTCCGCTTCCACACGAAGCCGCGGACCACGCGCCAGCAGCCGGTTGTAGGGATCCTTCGCCAGCAGATCCGGTGTCACCGCGCTCGACTGCCGGTAGGTGGCCGAGTTGACGATGGTCCGGTGCAGATTCTTGAGGCTCCAACCCTTCTCCATGAACTCGACTGCCAGCCAGTCGAGCAGCTCCGGATGCGAAGGGGCATCGCTTTGCTTCCCAAGATCCTCACTGCTCGCCACGAGTCCGGCGCCGAAATAGGTCTGCCACACGCGATTCACCAGCGCGCGCGCGACGGTCGGCGAGTTGCGGTCCGTCAGCCAGCGGGCGAAGGTTAAGCGGTTCGGCTCGGCATTCGCCAACGCCGCGGGCATCGCGTGCAGGAACGCCGGAGTGCCGGGCTGTACCGGACGCAGCGGCTTCAGGAAGTCGCCCCGCATGAGGACGCTGGTCGACCGCGTCTCGCCGCGCTCATTCAACACCAGTTGCGCCGATCCCTCAGGATGCTCCTTCCACAGCGCCTCGATCCGCGCATTGGCCTCGTTCCACTCCGGAACCGTGGTCCGGAAATAGCTGAACACCGCCTGAACCTGTTCTGGCGTGCGCCGCTCGTCCGCGACATTCGTGATGATCTCGCGAACCGCGGCGGGCAGCGGGTCGGCCACTGGATCCGGCGAATCCGTCACCGACAGCCGCATCCGGCCGAGATTGTTGTTTTGGTTGTCGTCGCTGTTCCAGCCGCCATGCTTCTGGCTCAGGTAGAACACGATGGTCCCGTTCTCGACGGGCGTCACGGGCTCGGCCGCGACGAACACCGCTTTACGCGGCTGATTCCGGCGGTACGGACCAATGTCCCAGCTCCAGGCCGTCTCGTCCTTGCCGTCGATAGCGAACCCGATCGCTCCGGTGACGCGCTTCTTGTCGGTCTTGTCGTAGTAGATGGTATCGAGTGGCGTTTCCGGCGGATTCACGTCGGCGCTCGCCCGCGCGATCTTCACCTTCACCGGCTTGTCGCCTTCCTTGCGCGATCCCAGCTCGACTTCGAACTCGGTCAGCGCACCGGTGCCGCGAATGGACCGGCCCGGTCCGCCCAGCGGCAGATTCGGGTCATTCAGCAGCTCGAGCCGGAATCCGGTCACCCGTGATAGTTCCGTCTGGGTGGTGAACTGGGCGCGGTGCTTGGTGGGCGCGTATCCGGCGGCAAGGAACGATCCGTCGGCTTGGGGCAAGTACTTTTGTCCGCCGGTCGAGATGTCGTCCACATCCGGACGGACCACGTGCCACACCGGCTGGCCCGCCTTGGCCTGCTTCTCCCACGCGGCCATCCGATCGCGCCAGTCCGGACTCTTGTGCTGCAGGTCCGCCTCGATCTCGCGGATCTGTTGGAACAGGCTGGCCCGCTTCTGCTGCTCCGCGGGCGTGTACACCGCGGTGTTCGCCTCGTGCGAGTTGTTTAGATAGGCGAACAGCTTGTAGTACTCTTCCTGCGTGATCGGGTCGTACTTGTGGTTGTGGCACTGCGCGCATTGGATCGTGACGCCGAGCATCGCTTTGCCGACCGCGTCCATGCGGTCAAACATCGCCTCCATGCGGAACTGCTCGGGATCGATGCCGCCCTCCTCATTGATCATCGAGTTGCGCAGGAATCCGGTGGCGACGCGCTGATCCTGAGTCGCGCCGGGCAACAGGTCGCCCGCGAGCTGCTCAATGAGGAACTGGTTGTAGGGGAGGTCGCGGTTGTGGGCCGCCACCACCCAGTCACGATAGAACCAGACCGAGCGCGGCTTGTCCTTTTCGAATCCGTCGGAGTCGGCGTAGCGCGCGGCGTCGAGCCAGTGGCGTGCCCACCGCTCGCCGTAATGTTGCGAGGAAAGCAGCCGCTCGACCTGTTTCTGATACGCTTTGCCGCTCTTGTCGCGCAGAAATGCGTCGACTTCGGCGGGCGTGGGCGGAAGTCCGGTGAGATCGAGGCTCAGCCTCCGCAGCAGCGTGACCTTGCCGGCCTCGGGCGACGGGTTGACTCCCTCCGCGGCGAGCTTCGTGAGAACGAAGCGATCCACCGGATTGGCCGCCCACTTGGACTTGGCTGGAGGAACCGGCGGCTTCACCGGTGTGACAAACGCCCAATGCTTCCTCGCCTCTCCCGCTGCCACGCCAGACGCTGATTCGGGCCACACGGCGCCCGAGTCGATCCATTCGCGGATGAGCGCGATCTCCCCGGCTGCCAGCGGCTTGGCCCCCATCGGCATGCGGGCCTGTTCGCTGGTACCGGCGATCCGCTGGTAGAGCAGGCTGTCCGCCGCTTTCCCAGGCCGCACCGGCGATCCCGACACGCCGCCCTTGAACGCGGCTGCGCGGCCGTCCAGCCGCAGTCCGCCCATCTGGGCCTTGACGCCGTGGCATTGGTGGCAGGAACGCTCGAGGACCGGCAGGATCTGCCGCACGAAATCGGGCTCGGCGCGCAGCACGGCCACGCTCAGGCAAACGAATAGCGGCTTCGGAATCGACATTCGGTTTCCACCAGATAGCTTACCTCACCCCACTGAAACCGCGGTTCCAGGACCCCCGATGGGGGCACCGTCCTTTGGTCCTAGACAGAAAATGGTCCTGCCGGTTCTTTAGCCAACCATCCCTAGCCCGTACTCTTTGGGTGGACCACCATGCGCATCGCTCTGCTCCATCTGTCTTCCCTCGGATTCTGCCTGGGCGGGTTGATCAATCCCATTTTCGCGCTCCTCGGCTACATGTGGTACTCACTCATGCGGCCGGACGTCTTGGCATGGTCCGAGGGGCAACAACCTTACTCGCTTCTGCTTGCCCTGGTGACGCTGTTCGGCGCCTGGCGGTTCCTGCCCAATGCTGGCGGCTGGCTGAAGAATCCCTTCGCCTGGTCACTCGCCCTGCTGCAGATACCGATGCTCCTGTCCGTCTACGTGGCTCCCCGTGCGGACATCGCCTGGGCCGAGTACCTCAAGTTCGCCAGGATCCTGATCATCTGCCTGCTGATTCCGCTGTTCATCCAGACGGAGAAGCACTTCCGCTGGCTGCTGTTCACGATGGTGATCTCGCTCGGAGTACTGGGATTCAAGTTCGGGCTCTTCGGGCTGCGCAGCGGCGGTGTCCATATCGTAACCGGCCTGGGCGGATTCATGGGCGACAACAACACGCTCGCGATGGCGCTGGTGATGGCGCTCCCGATGCTGTGGTTCGCGCGCGCCCTGGTGGACAAGCAATGGCAGAAGCACGCCCTGGCGGTGGCCGCGTTCACCACCGTGGTCGCCATCGTCATGAGCCACTCACGGGCGGCCGCGCTGACCCTGGGAGTGGTGTTCATCTTCATGTCATGGGGATCCAAGCACAAGTTCGCGATGGCGGTGGTGGCTCTGGTCATGAGCCTGCCCGCGGTCTACCTGGTCCGCGACAGCTTCACCAAGCGGATGAAAACTCTCGAGAATCCCGAGGCGGAGGGCTCCGCCAACCTGCGCATCGGTTACGCACGGGCGGCAGTCAAGATGTGGAAGGACTACCCGGCCCTCGGCGTCGGATTCGGGACCACGAATTGGGCGATCCTCAGCGACAAGTATTTGGGACGGCACAACCAGCAGGGCCACGTGGTCCACAACAACTATCTGCAAATGGCGGTGGACTCGGGCACGGGCGCGTTCCTGATCCTGTGCGGACAACTGTTCGGCGCAATCTGGTGGCTGGGCAGGTCGGCCCGGCGTATGCGCAAAGTGGCTCCGGAGAAGGAGCCCTATCCGAGATGCCTGCAGGGGGCGTTGATCGCATTCGCGGTGTGCAGTCTGTTCGCCTCGCGCACGGACTACGATTTCTACTACTACCTGATCATGTCCACGGCGGCGTGGATGATCGTCGAGCGGCAGGAGTTGATGCCCGCGCTGGCCGTCGCCAAGGCGCCTGCTCAGGCACCTGCAGCCACCGTTCCGGATGAGCGGCAGCCCATGATCGGTCCGGCGTCCTACATTACCCGGGCTGCGCAGAGCTTGAGCATGCGCAATCCGATATGGGCGGTGCGGATGGGGACCGCTGATGCGGGGCTCGCAGCGGAGCGGGTCACGGAGTTGAACAGGCGGAAGCCGAGGCGGCTGGGCGAGGTCCGGAAGGCGGCGTAAAGGCAATCTCGAACCAAGTGGTGCCGGCGGACGGTTTGGTCGATTGCATTCACCGCCGCCGGGTTAATGTGGGCTTCGCCGCGGATCCGGCTATCGGACGGACCACTGTGGAGGCGGCGACGGCGGCACTCATCTCCGGAGCGGAGAGATCACACGCGCGAATTCGGGCACTGCCGTTCGAAGGATCTCAGCGAGTTGGACTAACGAACGGTGCCGGTCCTCCGCTTGCTGTTGTATTTTCTCGCGGACAAGCTCTGGCTCCTGCGCATGCAAAGAGACCAGGAATCGGTCCGGGTGCACAGCAGTGATCCCCCACGGAAGCAGATGCTCCTCTCTGAGTGGCGCAGGTTAAACGTGACAATCACTGGCGTGCTCGAATGCACCGCGGCTGCAAGGACATGCCGGTCCTTCGGCTCGTTGCCGACCGAGGCGATCAGGTGGCCGTAGCCCTCGACCCAGGCGTCCACGAAATGTGTGCGCAACTCGGATTCGAAGTGGGCCACGAGATTGCGCGGCCAATTCAGCTTGGCTTCGAGGGCGCGAGTGGTTTCGGCGATGATCTGCTGGCTCCACCTGGGCTCGTATAGCCGTGGTGGCTCCGCCAGGCGCAGCAATGTGTCACAGAGCGAGAAGTTGACCAGGACGCATGCGTCGAGGAGTACCGGCGGCGGACCCGTCATTGGTGGTCAGGCAGAACGACGCGCTCGTACAGCCCGGCGTCATCCACGGCTTGACCAATACGGCGTAGCGCTTCCAGCCCTTCCGTGCCACGTTGCTGCTCTGTCAAGAAGCGGCGGAGAGCTTGCTCGATCAGCGTGCTGGCGCTGGGATAGCGGCCCGCCGCAACTTCGGTCTGTAGTTGCTGCGTCAAGTCGGCTGGCAAGTTGACTTCCATGTGCGCTCCTGTCCCCATTGTAGCTGCGGTTGTGCGGCCCAAGCGAGAGAGGCTTGAATACCACTCAAAGCACTGGCCCTGCCGCATCCTCATCCGATCGCTCCGATTGAAACAGAAAGGAAAACGCCATGACTCCAATCGCGATCGATCTACGCCATCAATCCACGCAACGTATGAAGTGGATGGCGAACGACGCCGACTACCGGCACGCGCGCTTCTACATTCGGCCCATCGCTGGCAAGTTCCCAGACAGGACCAGTTGGAAGACGGCCAGCTCGCTGACGCAATCCGAGCTCCGCTGGGATGAACCGCGCAAGCCTGCTGAGATCACTCGATGCGGCAGCGGCCGGGATCGTGCACGCGACAATCTTGCGATCTCCGTCGAGGAACCGCGGAAGTACATCTCCCATCCGACACGCGGGATCACGGGACATGCGCCAATGACACAAGACGACGAGACTCGTTTGCCGAAGGCGATGCTCCGGCGGCTGGACTCGGCGGGGATCTACTGCCAAACATGGGTGACCGCCGGGGCGGCAGGCGCAATCGGACCGTTGGTTCGTTCCCGACGCCTATCAATCGGTCCGCCGAGCCGTCACCCTGCGGCAAGTACTGAGTGGCGCAACCACCGGGGCTGCGTGGTCTCCACGCCACTCAGCGTTGAGCGCTAAGGGCCTCCCTGCAGGCGCGGGGACTCGATATAATCGGGCCGTAGTCACAAACAGCCACGTGCGCTTGCAAGGAGTTGTCACATGACCGGCTTCAGGGCCTCATCTATTCTTTTCTTCGGCGCGCTGCTCGGACCGGCATTGCTCGCGCAGAATCGCGGAACTGTCAGCGGCTTCGTGCGTGATCCATCCGGCGCGATGGTCGCCAATGCGAAACTCACGCTCACCGACCAGCGGACCGGCGCGGTCCGCGATACGGTCAGCGACGCGACGGGCGCGTACCAGATCCTCGGACTCGTCTCCGGCGTCTACACCCTCAGCGCGGAATCTCCCGGCTTCAAGCGGGTCCGCAATACCGGACTCGTGCTCGAAGTGGACCAGAATCTTCGCAGCGACGTGACGCTGGAGGTCGGCACGGTTGCGGAATCGGTGGAGGTGACCGGAGCCGCGGCGCTCGTTGACACGCGCTCTTCGGAGACGTCCGCGGTGATCGACGGCAAGCGGCTGATGGATCTGCCGGTCAACGGCCGCAACGTCTTCCGCCTGGCGGCCACGCTTCCGGGCGTCCTGGGCGTCGTGGCGCCTGACAACACCGATCTCGGCGACACGCGCTCGGGTCCGCGGATGAACGTCAACGGCGCGCGCGGCAATCAGAATTACAACCGCTTCAACGGCACCTACTTTAACAACCCGTCGCGCAACACCGGACTCAATGCTCCGCCGCCGGACGCCGTGCAGGAGTTCAAGATCCAGACGAGCAACTTCTCCGCCGAGAGCGGCCGGAACCCGGGCGCGAACATCACGATCGTCAGCCGGCAGGGCACCAATCAGCTTCACGGCGCCGCGTGGGAGTTCCACCGCAACGACAATCTCAACGCGCGCAGCTTCTTCCAGACCTTCCGTCCGCAATTGATCCAGAATCAGTTCGGCGCCGCGGCCGGCGGACCCATCAAACGTAACAAGCTGTTCGTGTTTGGAACATTCGAGTTGCTTCGTGACCGCAGGCAGGCCGCGACCACCAACGCGTTTCCCACCACCCGCGCCGAATCGGCAGGCGATTTCTCGGGGCTGCTCCCGGGCAAGCAACTCGTCGACCCGGCCAACAACACGCCTTTCGCGGGCAACCGGATTCCCACGTCGCGCATCGATCCCACGGCGCGGCGGCTGCTCGAATTCGTGCCTCTCGTCGATGGCGGATTCGTGCAGGCCGTGGGTCCGAACCCCCGCAACTCCGAACTGTTCATGATCCGTTCGGACTACATCATCAACTCGCGCCAGACGCTGTTCGCGCACTACTACCTGAACCAGAACTCGGTGTCGAATCCGGTGCTCGGCTACGGATCGACCCTTGCCGGCTGGACCGGACAGACGCAGCGTCCGCGCTTCCAGAATGCGGGGCTCAACCACACCTGGACGCTCGGCGCCAATCTGCTCAACCAGGTGACGCTTGGCTACACACGGTCCTATTCGCTGACCACACCGAGCGTCTCGCGCCTGCCCGGAGACCTCGGGATCAGTGCCATGCCGCAGTACACCGACGGCGGCTCGCCTCAATTCCAGATCACGGGCCGCTTCAACCTCAACTCGGGTGGGCCGGTGAAGTTCGTTTCGAACGTTTACCAATTCCAGGAAAACCTGAGCTGGATCCGCCACCGGCACACATTCAAGTTCGGCTTCGAACACATGGATCTCGGATTCTTCCAGAGCTTCCTCGGGCCTCCGGTGTTTGCCTTCAACGGACAACGCACCGGCGCTGGCACCGCGACCCGGGGCGATTCGATGGCCGACTTCCTTCTCGGAGCCTACGCGACGCTCGGCGTGACCAACGGGGTCCGCGTGAACGATGGCGGCAACACGTTCACCGCGGCCTACGCGCAAGACGATTGGAAGGTGAATCCGCGGCTCACGCTCAACCTCGGCCTGCGATACGAGCTGCCGACGCCATGGGTCGACAAGCTCGATCGCATCAACACGGTGGTTCCCGACGTGAGCGTACGCTCGAAGAAGATCCCGAACGCCCCGCCGGGAATGCTGTTCGCCGGCGACCTGCCGCGCGGCCTGATGAATACCGACATGAACAACTTCGCGCCGCGGTTCGGATTCGCCTGGGACGTGTTCGGAAACGGCAAGACGTCGGTACGAGGCGCCTATGGGCTGTTCTACGACACGTTCAATACCGACACGATCGCGCAGGAGAATCCGCCGTTCGTAGGCGGCCGCCAGACGTTCATTGGCGGCCAGCTCTCGAACCCGTTCGCAAGCATCGGCCGTACGGCGCCGCCTGCGTTCATCGATCCGGCTGCGTTCCAGTTCGTCTTCCCGATCAACGGACTGTGGAGCGCGATCGGTCCGAACGGGCTCCGCACTACCTACGCGCAGGAGTGGAACTTCTCCGTCTCGCGCCAGCTCGGCCGCGAGTACGCCCTCAACGTCGCCTATATCGCGAAGACGGGAACCAAGCTGCTCGCTTACCGTCCGTTCAACGCGGCTCCGTTCATTCTGGGCAATGACGCGCAGGGCAGGCCGCTGTCGACCGAGGCGAACGCGCCATCGCGGGTCCCGTTCGTGCCGGGCACCTATGGACCAGAAGGCTTCAACCTCGACAACGCCTTCACGAGCGCGTTCCACTCCTTTCAGGCCGAAGTGAACAAGCGCTTTTCGAAGGGCTTCCAATTCAACTCGTCGTACGTTTTGTCGAAAGCGCTCGACACCAGTTCCACTGTGACGCTCGGCGGCTGCGTCGCCAATCCGTTCGACACGCGCGCTTCGCGGGGCCGCGCCGATTGGGACCGCCGCCACAACTTCGTTTTCTCCGGTGTTTGGGCTCCGCCCGTCCCCGGCGGCCAGAAGAGCCTGATCGGACGTCTGTTCGGCGGCTGGAATCTCTCCGGCATTTCGACCATTCAAAGCGGCGCACCTGTGACGCCGACCAACGGCCAGAATCGCGCCCTCGACGGCACAGGATGCTCGGGCTCGCATCATCCGGACATCGTGTCCGGCGACGTCACGCGCCAGCACATATCGCGCGCCGACAGGATCACCCGCTTCTTCAACACGGGCGCCTTCCAGCTTCCGGCGCTTGGACGCTACGGGACTTCGGCGCGCGGACTGTTCTCGGGTCCGGCGAACGTGACCACGGACTTCGCGATCCTCAAGGATTTCGCGGTCCGCGAGGAGATGTCGTTCCAACTGCGGGCTGAGATGTTCAACATCTTCAACCAGGTGAACTTCTCGAATCCGATCGCGCAGCTTGCCAATCCCCGGTTCGGACAGATCACGGGAGCAGGAGCGGGACGGACGATGCAGATGGGGTTGAAGTTCCGGTTCTGAGCCGTCGCTGGAACTGATTGGCCGAGCCCGTGGTTCGGCGGATCGTGCCGAACCGGCAGCGGCTCAAAAGGCGATCTCGATTCGTAGAGTGGTATCCGCGGACAGGCTGGCTTCAATCGTTTCGCCCGCGGCATACACACGCTCGACCGTGTACCTTCCGTTCACTGGGTTCGAAAAGGCCTCAACACACCGCCCCCGGATGTTCGCGATCCAGTAGTTGGGGATACCCGCGGAGGCGTAGGTGTCGCGCTTGGTTCCGCGATCCTGATCGAGGCTGGCGTCAGCGGCCTCGACTACCAACGGGACATCGGCCGCCTGGAGCAGGTCCTGCCCTGCCAGGTCTTCCATCCGGCCACGGACGACGGCCAGATCCGGCTCAGGGACGTTGTCAGCGGTTTCGAGCGGAGCCTCGGTTACGGCGAACCAGCCCGTCGGCAAGGCTTGCTCGATCCGGCGGCGGAAGATTTGCAGTTCCAGGCGATCGGCCTCGCTGATGATCCCCGCGTCGAGCATCGCCTTGTATCGCGCCACCGAGAGGCGGAACAGCCCGCCAGGTGGCAGGCTCACCATTGGCTGAACCGCCGTAGCCGCCATGACCACATTATTTCACCGGATTGGAACGTCGCGGTGCGGCGGATTTTGACAATATAATGCCAGAGTGAGGGTCCCGGCGTGTCTATTGATAACGGCATTCGCCGCATCGCTGACCGCGGCTCCGAAGGTGGACTTCGCGCGCGATGTCCAACCGGTCCTCCACGCGCACTGCGCCGGATGCCATTCGGGTGAGAAGCCACAAGCAGGGCTCTCCGTGCTGACGCGCTCCGGTCTCTTGAAAGGCGGCGTCAACGGTCCGGCGGTGAAGCCGGGCTCCGGCTCGGAAAGCCTGCTCGTCCGGCGGATTTCCGTACAGGCTCCGCGAATGCCACTCGGTGCCGCGCCACTGACAGACACGGAGGTCGCGACGCTCCGGGACTGGATCGACGCTGGGGCCGTCTGGGAAACCGCTGGGCCGCCTCCGGTGTTGGACACGCGGATCAAGCTCCGCCGTCCGGCTGTACCGGAGGGCACGCACGCGAACCCGGTCGATGCCTTCGTCGAGCGCTACTGGCGGAAGCACCGGATTCCGGCGCCGCCGGCCGTGACCGATGCTGTCTTTGCGCGGCGCGTCTCTTTCGACGTCACAGGGTTGCCCCTCGATCCGGACGAGCTTGACCGCTTCCTCGCGGACAAGAATCCGGAGAAGCGGCGGAACCTCATCGAGGTTCTGCTGGGCCGGCGCCAGGCCTATGCCGAGCATTGGATGAGCTTCTGGAACGACCTGCTTCGCAACGAGGATGGCGTCGCGTTCCCGGGCGAAAAGCGTACCTGGATCACTGGGTGGCTGATCGAGGCGTTGAAGAGCAACATGGCCTACGACGGGATGGTCCAGTCGCTGCTGGATCCAAAGGGCGAAAACGCTCCGGTTGGATTTCTCGCCGGCGTGAACTGGGGCGGTGACGTGAGCAGCAGCCAGACGCCCCCGTTGCAGGCGGCACAGAACAGCGCGCAGGTGTTTCTCGGCGCGAATCTCAAGTGCGCTTCCTGTCACGACAGCTTCGTGAGCCGGTGGAAGCTCTCGGAGACGTTCGGACTCGCCGCATTCTTTTCGGCTGATCCGGTCGAGGTCGTACGCTGCGAAGTGAAGACCGGCGTGAAAGCAGCACCAGTGTTCCCGTTCCCGGAACTGCACGAAGCGCCCGCGTCCACGCTGCCGGAGCGGCGGGCGCAAGTGGCCCGAATGTTCACGTCCCGGGAAAACGGACGGTTTCCGCGCACGATCGTGAATCGCTACTGGAGGCTGCTGTTCGGGAGGGGAATCGTCGAGCCAGCCGACGATCTGGAAGCCCCCGCTTGGGACGCCGGTCTGCTCGACTGGCTTGCGTCCGACTTTGTGGAGCACGGGTACGATCTCCAACATCTGCTGCGCCGGATCCTTACCTCGCGAACCTATCAACGCGAAGCTGTCCGCCAGGCAGCAGCCGCGAGCGCGGACAGCGAGTATGTTTTCCGCGGACCTGCTTACCGGCGGCTCACCGCGGAGCAGTTCACCGACGCCCTTTCCGCTATCACGGGCGAGTGGAAGATGTTCGACGACCGTACAGGCAAGCCCGCACCCTACTCGCGAAGCTGGCGGTTCCGGTCCGACGCGCTGACCCGTGCGCTGGGCCGGCCGGACCGGTCTCAGGTGGTGACCGGGCGCGGCACCAGCGCCACCATGCTGCAGGCTTTGGAATTGGTGAACGGCGGGGAACTGAGGTCTCACTTGCGGCGCGGTGCAAAGAGGCTGGCGGGAACTTACCGTCCGCCTTCCAGGAACGCCGCTGACAGCGGCCAGATCCGCGAAATGGCCGGCATTGAGGCCGATATCACCGGAGCGGAGAAGGTGTGGCTGGTGGTCTCGGATTTCGGATCGTACGACCCCCCGCGGGTTCGGGCCGGGTGGATGGACGCGGAGTTCGCCGGGCCGCACGGTCCGGCAAAGCTACAGGATCTTCCGCTCCCGGCAGGCGCGGCCGTCGAGCCCATACGGGTGAAGGACAGGCCCTCGCGGGATGCGCTGGTCGCGCCCCTGCCCGCGCAGCTTGTCTACCACGTCGGCGGCAAGGGCTACACAACGTTTCGCGCTTCGGTGGGGTTGGATGAGTCCGGACTACGGCCCGAGATCACCGCAAAGGTGCGGTTCTTCGTTTTTACTCAGGAGCCTGACCTTGATAATTTGGTCCGGGGAACGGGAGAGCCGCCGGCGGCGAGGCCGTCTCCCGGCACCAGCCATGCGTTGACGAAGCGGTTGTTCCGCCATGCGGTGGCGCGAACTCCGGATCCGGCGGAGCTGGCTGAGGCGGGGAAGCTATTGCGCGACGGAGCCTCTGGCATCGAGGACCTGCTGTGGATCCTCGCGCTGTCGCCGGAGTTCCAGTTCTTGCGGTGAGAGAGGGAGAGGTGAGCATGCGGGTGGCAATGAAGGAACGGATTGAACAGGCCACGAGCCGCCGCGGCTTTCTCCGGCGGTCAGCGGACCTGACGCTGGCGACGCTTGCGGGCGGCATCCCGCGGCAGCTTTGGAGCGCGGATCCGGCAAGGCCGGCGGCCACCGCCGACGCGGTGATCTTGCTTTGGATGGCAGGCGGCATGGCGCAGACCGACACCTTCGATCCCAAGCGCTATACGGCCTACCAGACGGGATTGAAAACCTCCAGCGTGCTAAGCACCTTTCCAATGATCGATACGGCGGTCGATCAGGTGAAGCTTTCGCAGGGCCTGGAACGGGTGGCCGGTGTCATGGACAAAGGCATGGCGCTACGCAGCGTGGTTCCTCCCGATCTGGGACGGCTGCTGCATAGCCGGCATCAGTTCCACTGGCACACGGGCTATGAACCGCCGCAGAGCGTCGCCGTGCCGCACATCGGAGCCATCATCGCGCGCACGCTGGGATCGAGGAACCCCAGCGTACCCGCGTTTGTCGACATCGGGCAGCCCATCGAAGGGAATCCGGACAGCGAGACTCTCAAGACCTTTCATTCCGCCGGTTTCCTCGGCGCGGAGTGGGGACCCTTCATGATTTCCGATCCGCTTGCCGCGGCCGAGTCGATGCGGCCTGGGGCCTCGATGGGTGCGGCCCGGTTCAAGCGGCGCTATGAATCCTACCGGTCCATGCTGAAGCACAATCCGGTGCTGCAGGCCGGAAGCGACTACCATCAGCAGTCGCTGTTGCGGTCCGTGGAGAGCGCGCACCGCCTGCTGGAGTCACCCGCGGCGAAAGCATTCGATCTTTCGCTGGAGCCTCGATCGGTCCGGGATGTGTATGACACGGGCCGGTTCGGCATGGGGTGCCTGCTGGCTCGGCGCCTGGTCGAGGCCGGCGTGCGGTTCGTCGAGGTCACAACGGAGTACATGCCGTTTCAGCGGTGGGATACGCACGTCAACGGTCACGCCCGGATGGTAGAGATGAAAAAGGAAATCGACGCCCCGATCGCGCAACTGATCCGGGACCTCGACAGCCGGGGCCTGTTGAAGCGAACGCTTGTGATCGTCGGAAGCGAGTTCGGGCGCGACATGATGACCGAAGGCAAGCCGGAGCGCTTTATCGCGAACGACAACAGCAGCATCCAGCCTGAGATCATGACCGAGCCGGCCCACTACGGGATGCACCGGCATTTCACGGGTTCGCAGACCGTCATGATGTATGGCGGCGGCATGAAGGCGGGTCTCGCCTATGGACGGACGGCGGACGAGCGGCCCCTGAGCGTCGTAGAGAAGCCAGTCAATCTGGTGGATCTGCAGGCTACGATTTTGCACGCCTGCGGGATCCCCGCCAGCCTGTCGTATGAGGTGGACAAGCGGCCGGTGTATGTGACCAAGGACGGGAAAGCCAAGCCGGTCTTGGATCTATTCGCATAGAGTAGACAAAGACGAGACGGTGCCGGTGCAGCGGACTCACGAAGCCAACAATTCCGCCAGGATCCGCACCGCCGCCTCCTTGCCCCGCTCACCGGTCTCCCCCAACGGACCCACACATGACGGGCATCCGCTCCCGCATGTACAACTACGGATCAACTCCGCCGACATCTCCAGCAGCCTCCGCGTCATCGCATGGAGCGGAGCGCTCAATCCCACTCCACCGGCGAAGTTGTCGTAGAGGAACAAGTCCGGCTCCCAAACCGCCAGACTCCCCGTGATGTCCTCCGTGATCGCGACACCCAGGTCCCGCGGGTCCGACATCAACAGCAGCGCCGCCACCGCGCGGAATGCGTTGCCCAGCCCCACCAGTCCTGCCTGCTTGTCGGCCGGTGCAAGATCCGGGAACCGCGCCAGGAACGCAACCGGAAAGTGGAGCCAGAACGCCGTGGTGTGCATCTCCTGCTCCGGCAGGCTCAGGTTCCCCGCACCCACATTCTCGTTCGTGTAAAACTTCACCTTCTTGAATCCGACAATCTGCCGGTTCACGCGAACCTCGCCGTGGCACGCCATGACTCCCTCGTGCACGCACTGCTCGTCGAACCGGTCAAGCTCCTTCACCTGTGTGTAGTCGATCGCGTCGGTGAAGTAGTCACATTCAACCCGGCGCACGTACGCCTTCCGATTCTCGAAGTCCAGCCGCTCCACCTGGAACTGGCGCGCCTCGTGCAAATAGATCGCCTTCTCGTGGAGCTCCGACGGCGCCGCCGTGTAGGCGACCTCGGCGATGACCTTCGGCTCGCCCGTCTCATCGATCACCACGAAGTTGTCGCTGGTCACCGACCGCAGACTGATCGCATCCGCTGGATAGGTGTCCGAAGTCCAATGCCAGGCGCCAGCGGAGTGATGCAGCAGCCGGCTCTCCACCAGGAAATCGCACAACGGCTGGATGTCGCGCGGACCGAACTTCTCCCCCTCGCGCAACGGCAGCTCAAAGGCCGCGCACTTCAAGTGGTTGATCAGCACCTCCAGGTTGTCGGGATTGATCTGTGCATGCTCAGGCGCGCGAGTGAAGAAATAGTCCGGGTGTTCGATGATGAACTGGTCGAGCGGATTCGATGACGCCACCATCACGGCCACCGATGTCGACTGGCGGCGGCCCGCCCGCCCAGCGCGCTGCCACGTGGACGCCACCGTCCCCGGATATCCCGCCATCACGACGCCATCGAGCGATCCGATATCGACGCCCAGCTCCAGCGCATTGGTCGCCACCACTGCGCGGATCGCACCGTCGCGCAGCTTGCGCTCGATCTCGCGCCGCTCGCGGGGCAGATATCCGCCACGATATCCGCGTACACTGTCGGCGCCAGCCGGCATGCGCGCGCAGGCGTCCTTGAGGTAGGTCACCAGGATCTCAGTAGCCAGCCGGTTGTTGGCGAATACCAGTGTCTGTTGGCCGTGCTCGATGAAGTCCACCGCGATCCGCCGGGCTTCGTGCAGGTATGACCGCCGGATTCCCAGGTTGCGGTTCACCACCGGCGGATTGTAGAAGATGAAGTACTTTTCGCCCGACGGTGCGCCGTTCCGGTCAACCAGCGTGAATTCGGTCTCCGTCAGCCGCTCGGCCAGCTCACGCGGATTGGCGATCGTCGCCGACGAACAAATGAACCGCGGCTTGGACCCATAGAATTCGCAGATCCGCTTCAACCGCCGCAGGATGTTGGCCAGGTGCGAGCCATAAACCCCGCGATAGTAGTGCAGCTCGTCCAGAACGATGTAGCGCAGATTCTCAAACGCCTTGGCCCACTTGGTGTGATGCGGCAGGATCCCGGCGTGCAGCATGTCCGGATTCGTGAGCACCACGTTGGCGCGCTCGCGGATTGCCTTGCGGGCATCCTGCGGCGTGTCACCGTCATAGGTGAAGGCGCGGATTGAGGATCCCATGGCTTCGACCGCGGAGTTGAACCCCGCCAGTTGATCCTCGCTCAGCGCTTTGGTCGGAAACAGGTAGAAGGCGCGTGCATTGGGGTCGCGCAGCAGGCAGTCCCAAACCGGCAGGTTGTAGCACAGCGTCTTCCCGCTCGCCGTCGGAGTGACGACGACAACATTCTCGCCCCGGCTCGCGGATTCAAACGCCGCCGCCTGATGCGTGTAGAGCTGGCCGATGCCCCGCGCGGCGAGTGCCTGGCTGAGTTGTGGATGCACGTTGTCCGGCACCGGGACCAGCTCCGCTGGACGCGCGGGTTGATGCAGCAGATGCCGGATCGGCGATTCAGGCCGCTGCATCAGCTCCCGGAAGCGCTCGACAGCGGTCTCAACGTCGCGCCGCGGCGCAACCTCGGAGTCGAACAGCGAGAGGTTCATTTCGTCACCGGTCCCATTCCAATGCTCACCTCCCTATCTGGTGAGCGGATCCTCCACCCAGGGAGGAGTCGCTTCCAGAATTCCGGCCAATTCGGGCTCCAGCTTCTCCATCGCGCACTTCATCCACCAGGCCACCTCGCGGTAGCTGAAATGGCCCTTCACACCGCTGCGGAGCCTGGCGATGTACTCGGCCTCGGCGAAGTCCATCTTGAACAGGAACCGGGAACGCGCGGCGAACGGCAGCAGGTAGTGCGATCCGGGAACAGGAAGCGCCTGAATTGTTTCAAACGTATCCGCCATTAGTTTGTCATATTCGGAGGCCAGTCCGCAGTCCCGTACCGCCTGCGGCGTAGCGTACCCGAGTCCGCCGTACGCCTGCCGGAACTGCTGGCACCGGCGGTGCCGGTGGAGATCGCGGTAGGCGCCGATGTCCATGATGATGTCGAACGCATAGAGCCCGGCACGGAACTCGCGCAGCAGCTCGTCGCGCCGGGTTCTCGACCGGAGGGCCGTCGAGATCACTTCCTCGCGCCGGCTGGCGGGCCAGGAGCAGGCGAGATAATAGAGTTCGCGGAACGGGCGGTTCGTCACCGGATACAACAGTGTCGCCGCGATATCGGCGGCGGCGTCGGCAGGCTTCAGCAGGTCGACCGGCTCTGGCTCGAAGCCGCTTGATGGCGGGAGGTTCTGCTCCGCCCACACGGCCAGGTCACGCCGCGAATCCCGGCGGTGGTCATCGGTGTCGACGTACTTGGCCAGTGTCGGAGCCAGCGGCTGGTGGGCGATCGACTCGTCCCAGGCGCAGTCCGGCGCCGCCGCGCATGCCGCTGCCATCTCCGCCGCCAGGTCACGGACCTCGGCGTACTCGGACGCCTTCATCCGCCGGATCTGGCGCTCCAGCGTCCGGATGCTCGTCACCTGGCCCACTCCGGTTGGAATCCCGAACAACAGCAGATACCGTGCGACATCGAACGCCCGCGCCGCCAGGTTCCGCTCGTACGCATCCGGCTTCATCGATTCCGGGCGGGGCAGATTCTCCTTCAAGTGCTCCAGCACCCGGACGTGGAAGAAGCGGTATCCCTCGAGCAGATTCCGCGCCCCGCTCTGGTACCGCGCGGCATCCTCCGGGCCGAACTCCGGGGGCGTGACGAATCCCGAAACACCGAAGTCCTGGTAACGCGATGAGCGTGCCTGGCCGTCCCACAACTGCTCATCCTCGGCCTCCGTGGCGGCAAGCTCGGAAGTTCCCTCCAGGCACAGGACCACGTGGCCGAGGTCGGCAATCGAGGCGTGTCCATACTGGAAGTAGAAACTCTCGAGGAATTTCGACGAATCATGCGACCGCACCCAGTCGAGCGATTTCCGGATAGAATCGGGCGACCGGCTGTATCGCGCCAGGGCGTAGGCGCAACTCTCCGGCGGGACCCCCGCCACGGTCAGGACTCGTTTCGCGTTGGGAAGGGACAACTAGCTATGATAGCCGCCGGAACTTTCGCGCTGCCGCGGGAGTCCAAACTCCGATGAGCACGCTGCGGAGGCTGGCCCGGGGACTGCCGTACGTCTTTCTCCCCGCGGCGTTCTTCTCGCAGCCATCACCGCTGGGCGCGGTGGCCGCAGCGCTGCTGATCGCAAGCCTGTTGCGGACGAAGTTTCAATTCAAGCACCCGCGGATGAGGAAAATACTGTTGATGAGCCCGCGATGTTCCGTCTGCTGCCGGACGCATCCGTCAACGCGATTGCAAGGTCCAGCGCGATCGCAGTCGTGATCTTCGCCGGAGTCGTGCTTGCCCTGTCCGGCTCCCCATTGCCAGGCACTGCCGCCATGGCCGCGGGACTCTCCTGGATCGCTTGGCGCTGGTCTCCCCCGTCTCCGGACAATCAGCGGCGGCAAACCCTGTTCCGCGCCGCCTGCGCCGCGGTGATTCTGCTCTTCTCGGTGGAGCTGCCATCCAGCCCGTTTGGCGGAGACTCCACCGAAGCCAGCGCCGGACCACGTAGCGGCCGCACAACGGACGGACCCCAAGTCACAACGGATGAGACCGCGGTCGACGCAGTGATCTTGTGGCCTGAGCCGGAGAAGATGGTCACACTCGTCGCGCCGCTCCCCACCGCGCTCCGGGCACTATCGCGCAGCAGGATTCCCGCGTCTCCGGATGGAGGCGCATCAGAACCTTGGCAGGCCAGTTCCGCTGTCCTGCTGCTCAGCGATTCAGGTGGCGGTCTCCAACAGGGACCGCTACCCGTCCACCGTGTTCCTCGAGTTGATCCTGAGTGACTCGGCGGGCGGCGGGAATGTAGCCATCGGGATCACCCAGGACATCGCCCACGAGGCTCAAGTCAGCCTCTTCGCGCTGCGGAGAGCCTATTTCTCAAAGCCCCGTATGTATGGGACGTCCGGTGGCCGCGACTTGGTGCTGAATTGCGGTCCCCGTGTCGAGCGGTACCTGATGTTCATGACTGGCGTCTCAATGCGGCGTCCAACAGCGGAGTAACGGCCATTCTCCCAGTTCGACTCCATGTAGTGGTTTGTGATCCCAGTCGACAGGAGCAGCCGCTCAGCATTGAAGGGTTCCTTTCGGCTCACCATCGTTTCGACAATCCAGTGCGGTTGCGCGTTCGAGGCGTGATATTGTGCATAGGGACCGGGCCAGCCGAGCATCGAGATGATCGTCGGCTCCTTTTGCCCCTCAATTTCCCCGGCGTAAGTCCAGCCCACATCGCGGGCCGCGATTACCGCCGCTTTCGTCCCATCGTTGTAATCGACGATGCACACGTTCGCCTGGGCGTTCTCGTGAAAGATTCCCTTCCTGAAGTTGAAATTTGCCGCTACTGAATCAAGCAGCTTGCCGGCCCAGGGATTGCGCTCGACCCACTTCCATGTTTCAGGTCCCCTGATGGACTGCACGGCCTTGACGCCCGTCTCCCCGCCCTTGCGGCGTTCGACGAAGGCCTGAAGCACGTCGATGCAATGAAAGATGCCGCCCTCATCGGAGGCACCCCCAAGCACGATCGAGTTTCTGATTGGTGTATCGATAGGGAGCTCGATCTCGGGCTTGCGGAAGTAGACCGGTATCGACGAACCGCCGGTGAGGGGAAAGTTCAGCTCACGGGATTTGTCAAACATCCACTTGGCGTCGTCCCAATTGTAGGAGAGGTGCTTGTCGTTAAAGACCGGCACCGAGCGCTTGCTCTGCTCGAAAACCCGGATCACCTGCTGATACATCCACCAGCGCGGCAAGAGCCAATGACCCTTGAGATCGGTTGGATAATCTCCGTGTTCTCCGACGATGACAACACCATCCACCGCAAGTTCCTTCCCGCCAAGCGTAACGGCCTCTCCCACAGTCTTGTAGATAGGAATGTTTTTCGCTCTGCACACTTTCTGACCCAGCACGCTGGTGTCAAGCTGATGAATGTAGACGGAGACAATATCCACCCTTGAAGGAGTATGGGCGCCCTGCCACCAATAGCCGTCCATCAGCTTGCAGAGGATCCAGTCCGCATGTGATCCGGGAGCGCCCCAGAAGGTGATGCAGCAGGCGAGCCGGGGACGTTTTGGCGCGGCCTGTGAACTTGCACCCGCGGCGATGCTGGCCAAACCCGTCAAAGCGGCCATACCGGTGCTTCCCACCATTTCACGCCGGGCGATGAGGGCGTTCGACTTCAGAGGGTGATTGTTCGGCACGCGAAAACTCCTTGGGTGATGGTCGGGGCGGCGAGATTCGAACTCGCGACCTCTCCGATTCTCTCAGAGAAGTGACCCCGGCGCGCGACCGTCAACAATTTTATCCACAGGGGGAATTGGAGCAGCACCAGAGGTGACCGGATCTGCTTGATTCATTGGTCCTGGTGGCCCGATTTGAACGGGCGCCCCCTGCGCCCAAGTTGAGCGGCGATCTTCTCCGCGACTCGCTGGACTACGCTATCGTGCTCAGAACATGGGGACTTTTGGCCTGAACTGGGCATTCTGGCGCACGCGGGAGTAGGGCGGCGCCCAGCAAAAAACGCTCGGAATTTCATTGACTCTTACACAGTGATGATGGCACAATCGCCCTTTACAATCGGCAATGCCGGCCGCAACATCTTGCGCGGCCGGGGCCTGAACAACTGGGACCTCGCCATCTTCAAGAACGTCGATTCACCGAACGCATCTACCTGCAGTTCCGCGCTGAGGCATTCAACGCGTTCAACAACACGAAGTTCAACAACCCCAACAACAATATCGAAATCCCCACGCAGGGCGGCCGGATCTTCTCAGCCAAGGATCCGCACATGGTCAGTTGGGCATGAAGGTATACTTCTAATGGTTGGTTAGAATAATGCCCCGGACACTCTCCTTATGCGCACCTGCCACGCTGCTGGCGGCAAGCTGTTGGGCACAGAGTGCGGCCCCGGCTCCGAGCCTGTACCGAGACCGGATCAAGCCACTCCTCGAGCGCAACTGCATCGCCTGTCATAACGAGAAGACCAAGCAGGGCGGCCTCGATCTGTCGTCCCGTGAGGGTTTGCTCAAAGGCAGCGAGCACGGCAAAGTGGTGGTTCCCGGCAATCCGAACGACTCGCAGCTCTACAAACTCGTCACACACGTCACCGAGCCTCACATGCCGTTCAAGGGCAGGAAGCTCCCACAGGACGCGATCGATCAGTTTGCCGAATGGATCCGCGCCGGCGCGCCCTACGGCGAAACTGGTGAAGAAGCCGACGCCGCCTTTGCGCGGCAAGCAGCCCAACACTGGGCCTTCCGCAAGCCAGTGAAACCCGCCGTCCCAAAAACGGCCCCGGGCGCCAATGCCGTGGATGCTTTTCTCGCCGCGCGTTACGCCGAGAAGGGTTTGACGCCGCTGCCGGAGGCCGGCAAATCAACGCTAATCCGCCGCGCTTATCTCGATCTCACAGGATTGCCCCCATCGCCCGAAGCCGTGGCAGCCTTTGTCGCCGACAAGAACGCCGGAGCCTGGGCCGCGCTGATCGACCGGCTGCTGACCTCGCCACAATACGGCGAGCAATGGGGCCGCCACTGGCTCGACATCTGGCGTTACTCGGATTGGTACGGCTATCGCAAGAGCGGCCAGGTGCGTTATTCGCAGCGTCACATCTGGCGCTGGCGCGATTGGACAGTCGAATCTGTGAACGCCAACAAGCCGTACGCGCAGATGATCGTCGAGATGCTGGCGGGCGACGAGATTGCACCCGCGGATCCCGGCGTCGTGCGCGCCACCGGCTTCCTGGCGCGCAACTGGTACATGTTCAATCGCAACGTTTGGCTCCAGGACACTGTCGAGTACACGTCCACGGCTTTCCTCGGAGTTACGATGAAGTGCGCTCGCTGCCACAACCACAAGTACGATCCGATTCCGCAGACGGACTACTACCGGTTCCGCGCCTTCTTCGAACCCCACGATGTGCGCACCGACCGCGTGCCAGGCGAGGCCGACACGATGAAAGACGGCCTGCCACGCGTGTACGACGCCGATGCGTCCAAACCCACCTACCGGTTTGTTCGCGGCAACGAATCCAATCCCGATACTTCCGTGATTCTCCAGCCTGGCGTGCCTTCGCTCTTCGGCAAGGCGGATCTCAACCCGCAGCCTGTCTCCCTGCCCGTGGACGCCTACTTCCCCGATGGCCGCCCGTTTGTCCCGAAGGATCTGCTCACGCAGGCGCGGGCGGCGATTGAGAAAGCCGAAACCGACGTACGCACGGCGAAGGAGAAGTCCGAAGCACCCGCGGTGATTGCCGCCGCAGAAAAGCGCTTGGAAGCAGCCAAAGCCTCGCTGCCCGCGCTCGAAGCGCGCATCGCCGCGGACCTCGCCGCAATCTCCACGCCCGCGCCCCCCAACACGGAGGAGTTGGCGGCGAAAGCGCGCGAACTGGAACTCGCGGCCAACAAGCTGAGGGCCGAAGCGGAGATCATTCTCGGGCAGCACGAGTTCGAACTCGCCAAGAAAGAACCAAAGAAGCTGGGCGCCGCCACCTCTAGACTCGAAGCGGCAGTGAAGGCACTGAAGGAACCGGCCGAAGGCTACACGCCCGTTGGGCCCAAATACCCGGTCACCTCGAGTGGCCGGCGTCTGGCGCTCACACGGTGGATCGCCTCCAAGGACAATCCGCTCACCGCGCGCGTTGCTGTTAACCATATCTGGCGGCGCCATTTCGGTAAAGCGCTGGTGCCCACAGTCTCCAATTTCGGTAAAAGCGGCAAGCCGCCCTCGCACCCTGAGTTGTTCGACTATCTCGCCACGACGTTCATGGACAGCGGCTGGGACCTCAAGGCCATGCACCGCATGATCATGACGTCGAAGGCCTACCGCATGCAGTCCGGCTGGCTGGCGGACGCTCCGCAGGCCAAAATGGATCCCGATAACACGCACCTGTGGCGCATGAATGTCCGCCGCATGAGCGCCGAGAATGTGCGCGACAGTTTGCTGTCGCTGTCGGAACTCCTCGACCCACAGATGGGCGGGGCGGAAATCGACGAAACGAAGGGCCAGGATGTCTACCGCCGCTCGCTCTACTTCCGCCACACGCCAGATCTGCAGATGGAGATGCTGAAGGTATTCGACGCCGCCAGCCCGATCGAGTGCTTCGAGCGCAGCGAGAGCATTGTGCCGCAGCAGGCACTGGCGCTGGCCAATAGCAGGCTCAGTCAGAAGGCCGCGGCAGAGATCGCCGCCAAGCTCCCGTCCGAACCCGCCGCGCTGGTGACTGCCGCGTTCGAGCGCGTCTTGGGCCGTCAACCGAACGAGGCCGAACGTACCACGACTGCACAGTTCCTGGCCAGCCAGGAAGCTTACTACCAGAACACGGCACGCGCGCGCACCAGTCTCGTGCATGTGCTGCTCAACCACAACGACTTCGTGACCATTCGATAAGAGGAAGGCGCCACTATGAAACCGCAGCTCTGTTCGGAACGCCGTTCACGCCGCGTATTCCTGGCCGACACCAGCATGGGTCTCACCGGTCTTGCGCTCGGCACGATGTTGCCGCGCCGCGCGGGAGCCGCCCCGGATGGATGGCTGCCGCCCACTGGCCAACCTCACTTTCAGCCCAAAGCCAAGCGCGTCATCTGGCTGTTCATGCTGGGCGGCGTGAGCCACGTTGAGTCGTTCGACCCCAAGCCCGTCCTCAACCAATTCGCCGGCAAGCAGCTTTCGGCAACACCTTACAAGGACGTTCTCAGCAACCCCCTCACCAAGGAGAATCTGAAGCCGTTCGTTGCGGGGCAACACGACATCAGACTCACGCTGTACCCGCTGCAGTCCGGCTTCCGCGAGCGCGGCAAGAACGGCGTGCAGGTAAGTGACTGGTTCCCGCACATGGGCGGCCTCATGCACGAGGTGTCGCTCATTCGCTCCACCTGGACCACGGACAACGACCACGGCGCGATCCTGCAGTTCCACACCGGCCGTCACATCTTTGACGGCTACCTGCCGACGCTTGGCTCGTGGGTCCACTATGGGCTCGGATCCATGAACGAAAATCTCCCGTCGTTCGTCGTGCTCGGAGAGCCGCCCGGCGATTGCTGCGGCGGACTGGGCACGCACGGGCCGGGTTACCTTGGTCCGGAGCATGCCGGCGTAGTACTGGGGACGAATCCCGAGAATCCGCTGCCGTTTGTGTCGCCGGGGCCGGGCGTGACTGCGGAAGAGCAACGCCGCGAGTTTGAGTTCCTCAGCAGGTTGAACCGACTCTCGACGGTCGAGTATCCGGCTGACCCGGCGCTGCGAGCGCGGATCAAATCCTACGAACTCGCCTTCCGGATGCAGATGGCCGTCCCGGAAGCCATCACGTTCAAGGACGAGCTGGATGAAACCAAGAAGCTCTACGGCCTCGATAACGAGATCACCAGGCCGTTCGGCGAAGTGTGTCTTGCCGCGCGCCGTCTCTCTGAGCGCGGCGTGCGTTTCGTGCAGGTCTACCACGGCGGGGCGGGCAATGCCTGGGATGCGCACAAAGATTTGAAGAAAAACCACGGCGACCTGGCGGCCAAGGTGGACCAACCGATCGCGGGACTGCTGCGCGACCTCAAGCAACGCGGCCTGCTCGATGAGACCATCGTCGTGTGGGCCACCGAATTCGGCCGCACACCGGGGGCGCAAAACTCGAACGGCCGCGATCATCATCCCTTCGGCTTCTCCGTGTGGATGGCCGGCGGCGGCCTCAAGCAGGGCGTCGTACATGGCGCGACGGACGAGATCGGTTTCCACGCCGTCGAGAATCGTCACTACGTGACCGACATCCACGCGACCGTGCTGCACCAACTCGGCATCGATCCCCGCAAGCTCGATATTCCCGGCCGCCAACGGATCGACATCGACTACGGAAGAGCGATCGGTGACATCATTGCTTAGCTCGGCTGTTGCGCTGGCTTCCGTCTGGACGCTCGACGCGATCATGCAACTGGCTAACCCGGCCGATCCGCAACTGCGGCCCGACGGAGCGAGGTACGCCTATGTGTACAAGGGCGCCATCTATACGGCTCCGCTCGCCGGCGGCAGCGCGGTGAGAGCCGCGCAGGGATCGCGCCCACGCTGGATCGCCGGCAATCGCCTGGCGCATCTGGCCGGAGGTCAGGTGTACGTTGAGGGGCGTGCCGTCACCAGGTCTCCAACGCCGATTTCCGGTTACGCCTTCAACCAGCCGGGCGACACGGTGTTCTATCTCGCGCAGCAACCTGGCCCGGCCGCGGATCCATTGGTTTCGAGCGAACTGCCCCGCCCGGTGCGCCTGTACCGCCAGGCCGTTCCGGGCAATACGGGTGCGGCCGCTGTGAGCCCCGAGGCTTGGAACGTCGTGAGCTTCGCGCTGTCGCCCGATGGCGCGCGCGCCGTTTGCGCCGTGCAGAAAACGCCGCTCGCCCGCGATGTCTTCCATATTGATCTTCAGGAGATCACCCTCGCCACGGGTGCCGCGCAGCCGCTAGTGGTGCAGACCGGCCGCGACGCGGACCCGTCTTACTCGCCGGACGGACGCACCGTGGCTTTTCACTCGCAAGGTGGCACGTGGAATTATTTCGCGGCGCGCCACGTCGCCATCGTGCCGTCGGGCGGAGGGACGGTTCGATACCTCACCGAAGGTATACCGTACGACGTCTTTCGTGGCGGCAATGTCTTCACCTGGTCAGCGGATTCGCGTTCGCTGACTTACACCGCGGGCCACGGGACCAAAGACGTGCTGCTGCGCCAGGAGATCGAATCCGGCAAGGTGAAGGTGCTGGCCGAGCGCGTCTCCGGAGCGGCGAGCTTCACGCCGGATTTGCGCACGGCGATCTATCTCAAAACGAGCCCGGCGCGTCCGCTCGAAATCGTCGCCTCGCGGGCAGGCGAAGAGAAGCCGCTCACCCGATTGCAGGATAGCGTCGCGTCGTTGCCGGCATTCGGTTCGCGCGTGGTGCGCTGGCGAGCCTCTGATGGCTTGCCCGCCGAAGGGATGCTGTGGCTGCCGGTCGGCTATCGCGAAGGACAACGCGTGCCGATGCTGGTGGAACTGCACGGCGGGCCCACCGGCGTCACGCTCGAATCGTTCCCCGTACCCCGCACCTACCCCACGCAGTTGTTTCTCCAAAGCGGCATCGCGGTTTTTTCGCCGAACTTCCGCGGCTCGTCGAACTACGGCGCGGATTTCCGCCTCAAGAACGCGCTCTCCCAGGGCGTCGGCGACTACGACGATGTGATGACGGGAATCGACATGCTGGTGAAGGAGGGCATTGCCGACCCGGGCCGCCTCGGCATCATGGGCTGGAGCTACGGCGGCTATTTGAGCGGCAACGTGATCACCAAGAGCAATCGCTTCAAAGCCGCCTCGGTGGGTGCGCCCGCCGTGGACTGGATCACCTACTACGGCGAATTTGAAGGATCGAAAGAAGTGTTGTGGACCTACTTCGGCGGCACCCCCTGGGACGTTCCCGAGAACTACATCCGCCACTCCACGCGGGCGGGCCTCAAGAATGTTCGTACGCCCACCCTGCTACAAGTGGGTTCAGAGGACATCAACCACAACCACGAGATCTACCAGGCGCTCACCGATCGGGGCGTTCCGGTGGAGTATGTTGTTTACCCTCGCGAAGGCCACGGCATTGCAGAACCCGCGCACCAGCGGGATCTGATGGAGCGTAATCTTCGCTGGTTCAAGCGCTGGCTGCAAGTGCAGCCGTAATTTGTTCCACGTGAACGGGCGGTTGTGCTACCTGTATCGAGCGATCGATTCGCGCGGAGCGAAGATCGAATTCTTCCTGCCAGCCTTTCGGGACAAGAGGAGAGTGAACGCCAAGCAAGGATTCTGCGCATTTGGGGAAGCACGGAGGGGCAGTTCACATGATGCGGATGTCCGTGGACAGATGAAATTCGTTGACAGGCTGTTCGCCCGTTACGTCACAAACCACTTCACAAGGCCGATGGAGTGCCCCTCCGAATCGGCCCGAAGCCAGCGAATTCATTGGTCGGGGCGGCCCGATTTGAACGGGCGACCCCATGCACCCAAGACACTCTCCTCTCATCCGCCGGAACTCGGCACAGATCGTGCAGGATCGCACGGATTTCCCGGAATGGCCTGCCCGGCAAGAGTCCACGACGGGCGATGGGAAGATGAGTGATAATTGAGGGTCGCAGCAAGGACCAATGCCATGAGACTTGGATTCGTTTCCGCCCTCGTTGCCCTGTTTCCCTTCGTCAGTGGCACCAGGGCCCAGAAGCTGGCGTCTGACATCCCCTACGTGGAGAACGGCCACAAACGGCACGTCCTCGACGTCTACACGCCGGAAAGACCAGACGGGAAGAGCCTGCCCGTTATGTTCTGGATCCACGGGGGTGGGTGGCAAGCCGGGGATAAGAGCGACGTTGCGCTGAAGCCGAAGGTACTGACTGAGCGTGGATTCGTTTTCGTTTCGACGAACTACCGGCTTCTGCCGGAAGTGAGCATGGCCGAGCTGATGGGCGACGCCGCGAGGTCGCTCGGCTGGGTGCACAGCAACATCGCCCGGCATGGCGGCGATCCCGCGCGGATCTTCGTCGGTGGGCATTCCGCAGGCGCGCAGATGGCGGCGCTGATCGCCTCCGACGAGCGTTATCTGCAGAAGGAAGGCGTTCCCTTCCATGTGCTCAAGGGCTGCGTAGCGGTGGACGGCGACACCTACGACATTCCCAGGATCATCCTGACGGCGGAGCACCGGCAGGCGCTCTACGGTGGGAAGATGTTCTCCTTCGGCCATCGCCAGAAATTCGGAAACGACCCGGAAAAGCACGTCGACTTCTCAGCCGTGACGCACGTGACGAAAGGCAAGCCGCTACCGCCATTCCTGCTCCTGTATTTCTCGGGCAACCCGGACACGCGAGCTCAGGCGGAGCGTCTTGGCAGCGTACTGAAGGCAGCAGAGATCCCGGTCAGGGTGCACGGCAAGGGTGATAGCAACCATAGCCGTCTGAACGACGACCTCGGCCAGCCTGGCGATCCGGCCACGCAGGAGCTCTACCGGTTTCTGGATCCGCTCACCGGCCGGAAACAGTGACGCGAGGCGGTTGCGCGGTTAATACCCCTTGGCCTTGTTCACGACGTTGATCAGCGGCTCCCCCTTGGCGAAGCGCCGGATGTTCTCGCTGATGACGCCGATGCGCCGCTGGTTGGAACCTTCCGCCGCCGACGCGATGTGCGGCGTGATCACCACGTTGTCAAAATTCCAAAGCGAATCGCCAGGCGGCAGCGGCTCGGGGTCTGTGACGTCGAGGCCCGCGCCGGCGATTTTCTTCGAATCGAGAGCCTTGACGAGCGCCCCTTTGTCGTAAAGCCGCCCGCGCGAGACCGCGACAAAGTAGGCGCCCTTCTTCATCGCGTCGAACTGGGGACCGGCTATCATGTGCTCGCTCTTCGGAGTCAACGGCGCCGAGACGAACACGACATCGGCCTGCGGCAGAATCTCGTTTAACCGGTCCGGGGGCACGATCTGGGAAAAGTAGTTCGACACAGGGACGGGCTCGGGATCCACACCGATGACCTTCATGCCAAACCCGTGCGCCCTTTGGGCGATCTGCGTGCCAATGCCGCCTGCACCGATGATCACCGCCGTCATGCCCGGCAGTTCGGTCATCCCCGTAGGCCCTTCGCCGCGGCCGCCCCACTCCTTCTTCGCCCGGTTGGGAATATAGAAATTCAGCCCGCGCGTCAGCGCCAGCAGCATGGCAAACGCGTGGTCGGCAATCGTGGGCCCCTGGACCACCTTGCAATTGGTCAGCGTCACGCCGCTGTTCACGAATTCGGGCCAGAACGAGTACTGCTCCACACCCGCGCTGATCGTCTGCACCCACTTCAGCTTCCTGGCCTGCGGATACAAATCCTTGCTGACGCCACCGATGATGCCGTCGGCGTTGGGTACTTCGCGCGCGAACTCCTCGGCCGTGCGTGCGACCACGATGTCGGCATCCGATCCGGCGGCGGCGCGATATCTGGCCAGCGCGGCGTCACTGGAGACCCAACTCTGGCGGCCGGAGTGCTGGATCAAGATCTTCCTGTCGGCCGCGATGACGGGGACAGCGATCAAAACAAGAGCAAGGGCGGTACGTTTCATGCCGGTTCTTCCTTCGCGGAACTCTTGGAGAATGATACCTCAGGGGCGACGTCGGTGTAAGGGAGCACACTACTTCCCCATTGCCACAGGAACAATCGCATCGTCCGCGGTGAGTCCGTGCCGCTTCAGTGCCGCCTGGACAAAGCCGGACGCCTTGACGCCGTCGATAAACTCGCGCAGGAAGCGGGCGGCTTGCGGCCTCCCCTTCGGAATCCCGGCTGCCTGGGGAATCGCCATGAACCGGTCCCTCATCACGCGCGATCCGGGGATGGTGCGTGAAGCGGTCACCAATGAAGTTCTGATTCCCGCCACCGCCTCGAGCTTGTGTGCAGCCAGCAACTGGAGTGATTCGGCGGTCGTACCCGGGCGCACGATCTGCGCATGCTTGAGACTTCGGCTCAGGAAAAGGTCATAGGCGCTCTTGGGGCTGACTGCGATCCGTACTCCCGTCTGATCCGCATCTTCCACCTTCCGCAGCTTCGATCCGGCCGGCACCAGATAGGTGCCCTCCAATTCCACGTAGGGCGCCGAGTAGTCAATATCCTGCGCGCGCTCCGGATCGATGGCCAAGTAGGCCACGTCCCAGACTCCAGTCTTTGCCGCCGCGCTCACCTTCCCGGCTGCGTCGAACGGAACCAGTTCCACGGGCAGGCCAAGCCGGCGGCCCAATTCGCGCGACAAATCGACCGTCACGCCGCGCAACTCGCTCGTCTTTGCATCGCGGACCGCCAGAACCGGGTTCCCGTGGTTGATTGCCGCGCGAAGTTTTCCGGTAGGCGCGAATTCGGCGCGTAAAGCAGCCATGTCCGGCTGTTGCGCAAGAATCGAGGAGACTACCAGGACGCTGAAACAAATTCTGCTTACCATGAGCGTGTGCATACCGCGACCTCTCACTCCGGAGCCCCTGGAAATGCCCGCATCCGTTTGATTCTGTTGGTCGGGGCGGCGAGATTCGAACTCACGACCCCCTGCGCCCAAGTTGAGCGGGCGATCTTCTCCGCGTTTCGCTCGACTACGCTATCGTGCTCAGAACATAGGGACTTTTGGCCTGAAGTGAGCATTGTGGCGTTCGCAGGAGTAGTGGAGCGCAAGGGGGATGATTCGGGGGGTTACGTCACAAATCACGTCACAACTTTTCCCCGCCGCGCGGCCAAGCGAGCGGTGGCCGGTTCAATCCCACGTCGCCATGCCCGTGCCTGCCGCCGGTAGTATAACGCGCCCGCGCACTCGGTGCGTCTCGTAGCCGGCACCGGAGCCGGGCCGCGGCACACGGGTCCCAGTCAGTGGCAGTTCGATTGCACGGTAAAACTGGTGAAAACGCTAGCATCGAACTCCACAAAACGCGCGTGCAGACGCTTCGCGTGACACTCCCCCCCAAACCCCCCCCCAGTATAGCTTGTGGCCGGTGCCAGGCGCGTCGTATGGAGGGA